>CALBKW010000062.1 GCA_937895785.1 uncultured Candidatus Melainabacteria bacterium
CAAAATGAAAAATTTACAGGAATAGATCCATTGAAGATATGGATTACAGAAGCTCACAAACGTGGTATAAAAGTTAACATTTGGTTTGAATCATTCTACACTGGAAATAAACCTAATGTTGGCAACGCAATACTTGCAGTAAAACCAGAATGGTCAAACGTAAATTTGCGAAATATTGAAGCTCCATTACCTGTGGCTTCTACTTCTGAGCACAATGGATATTTTCTTGATCCAGCAAACCCAGAGGTGCAAAACTTTTTATTTGATTTGTTAAAGGAAATTATTGGTCACTATAATCCTGATGGCATAAACATAGACTATGTAAGGTATCCACAATCAATTTCAGCAAGATATGCAGGTTATGCTCAATCAAATTGGGGATACACGCAATATGCTCGAGAAGAATTTAAGTTAATATATGGTATTGATCCTGTAAATATCGCATACAGTGACACAAAAATGTGGAATGAGTGGGATAAATACAGACAAGACAAAATTACAGAATATATAGAGGGTGTATCTAAAATTTGTAGACAAAACCGAATATTCTTAACAGCAGTTGTATTTCCAAACCGACAAATGGCATTAGAAACAAAACAACAAGATTGGACAACATGGTCTGATAATAACTTCATTGACGGTTTTACACCACTATTTTTAACTTGTGATGCAAAAACAATCAAGATGATGATCTTTGATATGCTGAAAGATATGTCCCCAAGAACAAAATTATATGCGGGCTTATTTGTAACATTCATGGGTGGTTCAGAGGAAGACCTTGTAAGACAAATTCACGAAACTCGTAAGCTTAATCTTGGTGGTATAATCTTGTTTGATTATGCTCATTTACAAGAAAAATATATAAAAACCCTTACAACAAGTATTTTTTCAAATAATGCAGTGTTAACAGGTAATTCAAAACAAAATTGTCAAAGAAGGTAATTATAATATGACAGAAGAAAATAATAGAACTCCACGGAAATTCTTAGGTATTCTATTTGAATGTTGTGGAGTTTACGGCAGAATTTATCAGAATAAAGACGGTACGGCATATGTTGGTAGGTGTCCGAAATGTATGAGGAACATAAAAGTACCTATTGGCAAAAACGGTACAGGTCAAAGATTTTTTAGGGGAAAATAATTATGGAAACAATGGAAAATTTAAGAAATCAAGAAGAATTAATTGACATTTTCTACAATCTAGCAAGTATACCATCACCTTCATTACATGAAGAAAAAGTTGTTGCTTGGATTAAAGATTTTTGCGAAAAAGAAGGTCTACATTTTGAAACTGATAGCTATAGCAATGTAATTATTAAACTACCAGCAACAGACCCGACAAAACCATTAATGGCATTATCTTCACACATGGATGTTGTAGGCGACGATACACCTGTAATTCCAATGCTAGACGGAGATTTTATTAAAGCTAATAATAGAACTCTTGGAGGCGATGACAAATTTGGTATTGCCGCAGCACTAAAATTATTAAAAGATACAAAAAAATCGGACCTAAAACACGGCGGTTTAGAAGTTGTCTTTACTCGCGATGAAGAAAATGGAATGAGCGGAATTCACAATTTTGATTTTAATAAATTAAACTCAAAATACGTTATTGTATGTGATGCTGATATTTTCGGAGTTTTGCAAATCTCAGGCGCAAGCTATTGCAACGGACACGTAGAAATTTCTTGTAAAGGTGGTCACTCTGGTATCGAAATTGCTGATAAAACAAAACCAAATGCAGCAAAATTAATGGCTGAATTATGTAATACAATCCCTCAAGGGGTTTATTACGAAGACGAAACAGGTGTTGTGACATCAATAAATTTAGGTGGACATTAAAGTTACAAATGTATTAAACCCTTATGCTGAAGCAACATATTCAATTAGAAGTGCATCTTTACCAAAAGAAAACGAATTAATTGCTAAAATTCAAGGTATGATTGAAGAATTTAACAAAAAATATGAAGGTATTGCTGTTGCAAAAGGCACCTTTAAACAGAAAATGCCTGCATTTGAAAAATCGGATGATACATATATTCCTGAAGTATTCAAAAGAGCAGCAGAAAAGCTTGGTGTAAAATACGAAATAAATTCATTCCATGCTGGCGCAGAAACTCATATTTACTGCCAACACAAAAACGCAAAGGGTGAAACATTTATTCCATTTTTAATGGGGCTAGCGGACCTTTATAATATGCACTCAGCAGATGAAAAAATGGATTACAAGAGTTTCTTAAAAGGATATAAGTTACTTAGCCAATTTTTCTTCGAGTTCAACAAATAATTGAACAACTTGTTTATGAATATTCTCAATTGAATCAACAGAGTTAATCACTTTAACTCTGTTTGGTTCTTTTTGAGCAATTTTTAAATATCCTTGGCGCACTCTTTCAAAAAATTCTTTACCCGCAGACTCCATACGGTCTTTTTCATTACCGACTCTTGCCATTGATGTTTCTACGTCAATATCAAAAACAATAGTTAAATCAGGTTTTAACCCACTTGTTGCAATATTATTTAGCATATCAATTTTATCAACATCTAATTGTCTACCATAACCTTGATATGCAAGTGAAGAGTCAGTATGTCTGTCGCTTATTACAATTTTACCTTGTTCTATATTTTTACGAACAATAATATCCACATTTTGCGCTCTATCTGCTAAAAATAAGAAAGATTCACATACAGAAGATACTTCACCGTCATAGTCTAACAACAGCGCTCTGATTTTTTCGCCTAAACCTTTACAACCTGGTTCTCGAGTTAAAACAACATCAAAATTTCTATTTTTTAAATATTCTGTAAATAACTTAATTTGAGTAGTTTTCCCACAACCGTCAGCACCTTCAAAAGTAATAAATAAACCTTTATTCATATCTTAAATCTTTCTTTCTAAAAATAATTATTAAAAAAGGCGTGGCTTTCGCCACGCCTAAAAATATCAATCAACTATGCACCGATATAATCTTTAACTTCTGCAGCTAAAGTTTTTGTATCTAATTTGATACCAGGTCCCATTGTAGTTGATAAGTAAGCTGATTTAATGTATGTACCTTTAGCTGAAGCTGGTTTTGCCTTCAAAATAGCTTCTGCTAATGTAGCATAGTTTTTCATTAAATCTTCTACTGAGAATTGAACTTTACCGATTGGGCAGTGAATCATACCTTGTTTATCAGCTCTGAATTCAACTTTACCAGCTTTAGCATCTTTAACAGCTTTGCCTACTTCTAGTGTAACAGTACCTGTTTTAGGGTTTGGCATCAAACCTTTAGGACCTAAAACACGACCTAATTTACCTAGCATACCCATACAGTCTGGAGTTGCAATTAATGTATCAAATTCAAACCAGCCTTTTTCAATTTTTTCGATAATATCTTCAGTACCAGCGAAATCAGCACCAGCAGCTAAAGCTTCATCTACTTTGTTACCTTTTGCAATAACACAAACTCTAACAGTTTTACCTAAACCAGCAGGTAATACAGTTGTTGAACGAATTTGTTGATCAGCGTGTTTAACTTCAATACCTAATCTCATGTGACATTCAACAGTTTCGTTAAATTTAGAAACAGCTTCTGACACTTCTTTAAGTTTTTTTAATGCATCAAGACCTGTTGATGGTTGTTCAAAACCTTCCAACAACTCTTGAACTTTTTGTTGTTTTTTTGTTAATTTTGACATCTTAATTTTCCTTTCGTGGTAGTAACGGACTTAAACGTCCTTCCATTCATAAATAGTACTTATTACTGTTTTACAGTAACACCCATAGCTCTGCAAGAGCCTTTAATCATTTCAACAGCAGCTTCCATTGTTGTTGCATTTAAATCGTCCATTTTGATTTTTGCAATTTCTTCAAGTTGTTCTTGAGTGATTTCAGCGACTTTTGTTTTGTTTGGTGTTGCTGAACCTTTAGGAAGATTCAAGATTTTCTTGATTAAAACAGGAGCTGGAGGTGATTTTGTCACGAATGAAAAACTTCTGTCTTCATAAACATCAATAACTACCGGAATAATATATCCTGCTTGAGATTCAGTTTTTGCATTGAATTGTTTGCAGAAATCCATGATGTTTACACCATGTTGACCTAATGCTGGACCAACTGGAGGAGATGGATTTGCTTTTCCGGCTTCAATTTGAAGTTTGATTTTTCCTACTACTTTTTTTGCCATTTTTTGTCCTTTCTGTGGTAATAACGGGTAATCCCTTCCACAATTTACTTAGTTTTAAGCTTTCGCTTTATTATAATTTTTGAATTTGTTTATATTCTAACTCTACAGGAGTTTCACGACCGAAGATTGAAACGTTGGCTCTTAATTTAGCTTTATCTGGGTAAACTTCAGTAATGTCGCCAACGAATTCAGCAAATGGACCAGAAATAATTCTAACCTTGTCACCTGCTTTAACATCAAGTTCAATTCTTTGAGGAGCATCTGATGTAGCTCTACCAAGAACTTTCTTAATTTCACTATCTCTTGCTGGAATAGGCTTTTTGGCTGAACCAACAAATCTAGTAACACCCGCAGTATGTCTAACTACATACCAACTGTCTTCGTCCATAATCATTTCTACTAATACATAACCAGGGAAAACTTTTTCATCTTTTTCAGTTTTCTTACCTGCTTTTACTTGAGTGATAGTTTTTTGTGGAACTTCAACTCTAAAAATCTTTTCTCCCATATTCATGTATTCAATACGTTTTTCTAAGTTAACTTTAACTTTGTTTTCATAACCGGAATATGTGTTAACAATATACCAACGTTTTTCAGGAGCTTTTTTAGGTTTTAAAGATTCTTCATGAGATTCTTCAGTTTGAGCTTCTTGAACTTCAGCAGCTTCCTCAACAACTTCTTTCTTTTTACGTGGTTTAGATGCAGATTTTGCTTTTGTTGCTTTTTCTTTCTTAGCTTTCGCAGAAGGTACACCTTCGCCGATAACTAAGTCGCCAACTAAATCTCTACTAGTTTTAACAACTTCAGCTTCTTCATCCATAAATAAGTTTTCATCTTTTTTTGTCATTTTATTTATCTTCCTTAACTATTAGGGATTAAACCTAAGATTGCTTTAAATATAATATCCATTAAATAAACAGCAATAGTAAAAGATGTAACAATAGCAACAACAAAAATTGTTTCAGCAATAACTTGTTGTTTTTCAGGCCAATTAATCTTGCCACATTCTGCTCTTACACCTTTAAAATAAGTAACGATAGCTTGTACTGTTTCATTATTTTTATTCATAAAATTAATCCTTGATATAACTCGCGCCCTGAAGGACTCGAACCCTCGACATCCGGTTTTGGAGACCGACGTTCTACCAACTGAACTAAGGACGCTTGTCATATATAAAATTTACTACAATTCAAAAATAGCTATATTACTATTTTGTTTCTTTGTGAGTTGTGTGTTTTTTACATCTTGGGCAATATTTGCTCAATTCCATTCTTTCTTTGCTTGTTTTTTTGTTTTTAACTGTTGTGTAGTTTCTTTCTTTGCAGTCTTCACAAGCTAAAACTACCATTTTGTCTACTCTACCTTTGATGCCCATTTTTTATTTCCTTTTCTAAAAATGTTACCTATTAAAATAGAATGTGTTTTTCAAAATCACATTCTATCCTTATACTATATTATTATAATAAAACAAACAAAATAAATTGCAAATATAATGTTACATTTTTATTATATTTACTATTCATTCTTTGAAACTTCGTCATACTCTACTTTTTGGGCATCTTCCCATGTTAGCATTAATTCATCTCTTATGCCAGATTTATTAAGCCACTTGGGTATAAATTTTGTATCTGCCCCTATACTTCCGCTCAAAAGAGTTCCATCTTGAATTAAAAAACACGCTTCGGAAATTCCAATTCGTACCCAAAAATGAGGTTCTTTAATTTTGCTAGGCTCCATATAAATTTTCAAATTATTATATCTTTGAAAGTTAATATTTCTTGCGTTATAAGAGTCTGATTGTTGATCTAATATATATTCACGAATCATATTTTCATATCTATTTGCTGTATATGACATCTTTATTTCTCCTATTTTTAATTATTTAATGAATGAATTGGGGCTGGAATACGACCACCTCTGTTTACAAAATCACTCGATGAAATATTGCCCACAGAAATTATCGGAGCTTCCCCAAGTAGACCTCCATATACTGCAGAATCACCTACTTTTTTGTTAGGAACTGGAATTACGCGAACTGCAGTTGTCTTCTTATTAATCATACCGATTGCCATTTCATCAGCAATAATACCTGCTATTGTTGAGGTTGGAGTATCACCAGGAATTGCAATCATATCTAAACCTACTGAACAAACTGAAGTCATAGCTTCTAATTTGTCAAAAGTTAGATGTCCTAAAGTTGTTGCTTCTATCATCCCAGCATCTTCAGAAACTGGAATAAAAGCACCACTTAGACCACCAACATGTGAGCTTGCCATGATACCACCCTTTTTGACAGCATCATTTAGCATTGCCAAGGCTGCAGTTGTACCGTGAGCACCAGCATGTTCAAGTCCCATAGCTTTAAATATTCCAGCAACACTATCTCCCTCCGCAGGAGTTGGAGCTAAAGATAAGTCAATAATACCAAATGGAATACCTAATCTATCTGCTAATTTTCGACCTATTAATTCACCTGTAGTTGTTATTTTAAAGGCTGTTTTCTTTATTGTATTCGCAACTTCGCTTAAATCAGCATCTTTCTCTAATGAATTTACCGCAGCCATAACAACACCTGGTCCAGAAACGCCAACATTTAAAGCACATTCTGGTTCACCATAACCTGAGAAA
>CALBKW010000063.1 GCA_937895785.1 uncultured Candidatus Melainabacteria bacterium
TTAGAGGTTTTAAAATCAATGTGCAGACCTGTTGAGGATTACAGGAAATTAGTTAAAAATATTCGCGCAAAAGTTAAGGGTATCGCGATTAGAACAGCCTTTATTGTAGGTTATCCTGGTGAAACTGAAGAGCAATTTGAAGATTTGTACAAATTTGTTGAAGATATGAAATTTGACCGAATGGGTGTGTTTGAATATTCACGCGAAAAAGGTACAATTTCTTATGCAATGAAGAATCAAGTTCCAGCAAAAATAAAACACGCAAGATACAAAAAGTTAATGGAACTTCAACAACGAATTTCGGCTGAAAACAACGCTAAATTTGTTGGAAAAACTTTACCTTGTATAATAGAAGGATTTACTGATGACGGATTTGTAATGGCTCGTACTCAATATGATGCTCCTGAAATTGACGGTATGGTTTACATAAAGACTGACAAGCAAGTCGTTCCTGCAGATATAGAAGACGTTAAGATAACCTCTTCTTCTGAATATGATTTATATGGTGAAATTTAATTAAATTGTAGCTGTGAAATTATTATAAATCATGCATTTAAGGAGATTGTAACGTTTTTGTTACAATCTCCTTTTGCTTACTTATAAAGGGTTTTAACCTCAGTAGTTATCATGGTTTTCGAGAAAAGTCAATTTTTTTTAGAAGAAAAACTTTATATAAGTACGAGAGATTATTTTATACTGAGAGGATTAAAATAGAGATGACAGGTTCTATTTCAAGTTTTTACAACAACCCGTTTGCGTTTACACAATTGCAATATAATTCAAATCCATTTACAGGATATAATATAGACGGTATGGCTAGTTCATTGTTTGGACTTGCTTCTGGCAACTTTAGTTTTAACAGTGGGGCTCTTGGTAATTTTAGCAATGTTCCTGACTGGAACTCAGATTTGATGATGCCTCAATGGATGAAGAATCTTCAAAACATGCAATATGGTTTCCAACAATATAACTTTAATGGTTTAGGCGCTTATACAATGCCACAATTTACTGCCGTTGGAACTCAACAACAAACTGCTGGTGCAACAGGAACAACTACAACAGGTGCAACTGGAGCAACTGGAACTCAACAAACAGTTACAAATCCTTATGCGCAAGTAGCTCAACAAACTCAAACTAATGAAACAACAATGAAGTTGAATATGTACGGTATTTCAACAACAGGTGATGCCGAAAAAGATGCAAAAGCCTTAAAAAATGCCGAAGCTAAGGAAGCAAAAACAAAAGAACAAGCCGCAGCTATTGCAGAAAAACTTTATGATGCTATGAAAGGCGCAGGTACAAAGAACGATCAATTAAGACAAGCTCTTGGTCAATTAAACAATGACAACATTTTGTATGTTCTTGAGGAATGGAATACAAACTATTCTGAAAATATGGATGGTGAATCTTTAATTCAATCAATCCAAGATGAATATCATAGCGGATTCTTTACAAATGAGCAAAAGAATGTTGAAAAAATCTTATGTGATGCATTGTTTAACAAAGCAAAATCATTAGGAATGAGTGGTGAAGCTCACGCATTCAGAGCAAAAATAAATGCAGAACACGGCAATTCTTGGTGGTTAGGTGGTTCAAGTGACTCATCTGTTCAAAATTCTGTAGATACAATTATTGCTCAAATATCTCAAAAAGATGTTCAAAACAGACAAGAGGCATACAACAGAGCTGTATCTAAAAACAAATAATTATTACAAAACATATTTTAAGGCGGTCGGTCGCTTTTGAGCAACCGACCGCCTTTTATTCAAAAATTTAAATTAAACACGTCGAGTTGTAGTGTTTTCAAAAATACTTCTTGCATTACTCATTGCAAGTGTTTTTAATGAGCACATACCGTTATTTCTATCAACAACACCCAAACTTGCAAGTCTTGAAAGTAGTAATTCATTCAAATCTTGAGGATCTATAAAAAGTGCGCAATCGGATGAGCATTCGTCGTGATTGAAAGGGCAGCTTTTAAATTTTTTTTCATTCATGTAAGGTACTCCTTTTTTTGAGCAAAATATTATAGAATACAGATACATAATAATACATTTTTCATCAAAAAGAAAAATGTAAAGTTTTGTGAAATGCGCTGAAAATGCATGCAATTTCTAACGTTCAGTTGTTTTAACATGCATGAAGGTGAAGGACTACTTCTGTGTACTTGCGTTGGCAAGTATAGATTGGAGGCAATATGAGCATGAAAATTCAACAATTGGCGAAAGACCTTGGGTACAAGGGGCAAATACCGAAAGGTGCAACTGGTGTACATAAAGGCAATAATGGCGAATTGATTTTCGATTTCGGAAATGGTAAGCCTTCCGAAGCCCGTAATGCTGACGGAAGTGTTTTTTCAAAACCTGCGGACCCAGCGCCAGCAGATAATGCTGCAAAACCTCCTGCAGATGCTGGAAATAAACCTGCGGATAATTCAGGTTCTGGTAATGCGGGCTCATCTAGCAGTGTGTTTACGGCAGGCGGACAAGCTTCTAGCGGTGGCTCGATTTCGGGTTATGACGTTAACGGTGCTTTTAACATTGATCCTAATGCTTTCATGGCAGCTTCTGCCAATTTGTATAACACTTTAGATATGACTTCTAATATTCCATTGGGTTTAGGAAGTGTATTTGGTCAGGGTGCGATAGCTAATGCAATAAGTAATTTTACAAATACTGTAAATTTCCAATTTGACTATAAAAAATACTTTGAACAATATGATGCACAAAGACAAGCTCAACAGCAGCAACAAACAGGTGCTGTGACCGCTGGTGATGGTCAACCTGATACAAGTGGGGCAACTCAAACAGGTGGTACAACAGGTTCGGCATCTACAGGTGAAACATCTGGAACATCAGCAACTAAGGCTGCGGATAAAGCTGCTAAAGAAAAGGAAGCAAAAGCTAAGAAAAATCAAGAACAAGCGGCCCAAATTGCAGAAAGTTTATATGATGCAATGAAAGGTGCAGGTACTAAAAACGATCAATTGCGAGAAGCTCTAGGTAAATTGAATAATGATAATATTATGTTAGTTCTTGAAGAATGGGATAAGAACTATTCAAGTGATATGGATGGGGAAACCTTAATTCAATCAATTCAAGATGAATATCATAGTGGATTTTTCACAAATGAACAAAAGAATGTAGAGAAAATCCTATGCGATGCTTTATACAAAAAAGCTTTATCATTAGGCATGAGCAGTGAGGCTCACGCATTTAGAGCAAAAATAAATGCAGAACACGGTAACTCTTGGTGGTTAGGCGGTTCAAGTGACTCATCAGTTCAAACTTCTGTTGATACAATAGTTGCTCAAATTAGAGCAAAAGAAGGTTTGACACAGCCTCAGGCTCAAACACAGACTCAAACGCAAACACAATAATTTTAAAGGCGGTTGTATAACAACCGCCTTTTTTCATTCATATAAGGTACTCATTTTTTTGCTAAAATATAGTAAAATGTTCTTACAAAATGTTTGTATTAACAATATGTAAACATTTGTAAAAACAACCTCAAATGCATGCAATTTCTGAATTTTAGATGTTTTTACATGCATGTAGGCATAGTGTACTACTATGTTTATACAGCAATCTTACAAAGTAATGTTGCCCAAAAGGTAAGGAGTTTTCATTATGAATATGATCAGCCAAGCTCAAAAAGATGCCAATAGACTAGGTTTTACGGGTACGTTGCCTAATGGTGCGAAAGGTATAACCAAAGATGGTGATACCTTCTCTGTAACGCTCGCTGATGGTACAATTCAAAAATATAACAAAGACGGCAGTATTTTTACACCGCCAGCAGACTCTAATCCAGCACCTGCTGACAATGGCAATAAAGGTGCTGCAGACGGTACTACGGCAAAAGCTGGCGTAGGTAATACTGGTCAAGGTAATGGTGCTACAGGTACTACTGGTAATGGCAATGCTGGAGGTAGTATTTGGGGCAATGGCTTTGCTCAGTCGAGTGGCTCTGGCGGATTTAGTATGAATGGCTTTGATGCTAACGGTAGTTTTAATATTGATCCGAACAAATTTATGAGTGCTTCTGCAGGTCTTTGGGGTGTTCTTAATTTGACATCCGCAATACCTCTAGGGTTAGGTAGCATTCTAGGACAAGGCTTAATTGGTAAAGCAATAGGCAACTTCGCAAATGCAGTAGGCTTTAACTTTGACTATAAGAGCTATTTTGCGCAATATGATGCTCAACATCAGTCACAAAATGGTACAACGGTAACAGCGGGTGACGGTCAACCTGATACAAGTGGAACAACTCAAACATCAGGTACGACAAGTACATCAGGTACTTCTGGTACACCTGAATCTTCGGGGACTACACAGACTCAAGAAACTGAGACTCCTGCCGCTTCTCAAGCAGGCGGTTCAACAGGTTCTGGTTCAACAGAAGGTGTCGCTTCGACATCAGGTCAACAATCGACACAAGCCACATCTAGCACTACAAAGAAAAAGAAAACTTCTAGCACAAGCAGTACTTCAGGCTCAGGAACTAGTACAAAAACGAAGCAAAAAACAGAAGCTGAATTGGCAAAAGAAGGTGGATATACAAAATTAACAAATGGTAAATACCGTAAAAACGGTCAAATTTATGAATACAAAAATGGTAAATTTACATATTTTGCCGATAATACATTCAATGATGGTCGTTACGTAAAAGATGGAAAAATCTATAATGCAAACGGTACCCCAGCAAGTAGCACTCCTGCAATGGGTAATGCAACAACAATGTTCACTCTTACTCATTTCTTGAATGATGGTAACGAGTACAAACAAGGTCATTACAGAGGTATGACAACGTTAACTTCAAAAGATGGAACTGTTACAAGATACTTTGATGCTTCTGGAAAATTAGTTCAAACTAATAAAAAAGATAACGGTGGTTTCTTCGGTGATCCAGTTAATACGGTTGACCGTTATAAGTACAACAAAAATGGTGTTCTAACTCGTCGTGAATATTCAGATGTTCTTAAAAATAAAACAGTTACAACTGAGTACAACTTGTCAGGATTAAAAACTGGCAAAACAACTAAAAACAATGGTGTTCACACCGAACAACGAATGGACTCTCAAGGTCGAGTTTCAACTTACAAGTATCAAGAAATTACGACAGTCGAAGTGGTTAACTACAAGGGTAAACAAAGAAGAATTACAACAGTTGTTAAACAACCTGTTAAGTAATAAATATTTTACAGTAAGGCGCGAAGCGGAAAACCGCTTCGCGCCTTACTATTTAATAAAGAGTTTTTGTTCTTTTTAGTTCCAATATCTCCAACCGTTTAGGTAGTAGTTTAAAATGGTTGGGTTGTTTAAAGTTGACGCCTTAATATTTTTTCTGTACAAATCCTTTTCATTTACAAATAGGCTTGGTACGCTGTTGTTATCAAGATATTTTGTTGGAACTGTGATATTAATTCTAGAAGTGTCTAGTGGTCTATTGCCAGCCAACATAAAACCCCAGTCGCCAAAAGAAGGAACGTAAGTATGGTATGGTTTTGTATACTTAAATCCTGCAGCCTTCAAAGATTCTTGAATACACCAAAAGGCTTCTGGCGCAAAGAATGGACTTGTTGATTGAGTTACCATCACGCCATTTTGAGCTAATTTCTGACGAGCGACCTTATAAAACTCTTTGCTGTAAAGTCTAGCAAGAGATGAATTGTTAGGGTCTGGCAAGTCGATAATTATCACGTCAAAGTATTGTTTTGCATTTTCTAAAAATTTGAATGCATCTTCGTTCAAGATTTTTACTTTAGGATTTTCAAAGCTGTGTTCTGAAAGTTCAGCCATCATGTGGTTTTTTACCGCCAAATCGGTCATTTCTTTATCCAAGTCGACAACGGTAATTTGTTTTACATCAGGATATTTAAGAAGTTCACGTGCAGCCAAACCGTCGCCACCACCAAGAATTAGGACATTTTCTCTGTGTTTTACCATATTCATTGGAACGTGAATTAATGGCTCATGGTATCTATATTCGTCAATTGTTGAGAATTGAGTATTGCCATCAATATACAATCTCAAATCTTCTTTATTCTTTGTTATTACAAGTTTTTGGTACTTAGTTTGTTTAGAAAAAACAACTCTGTCATCGTACATTGAGTTTTCAAGATACATAGAAATTTCTTTTGAAAACAACATACAGCCTACAAGTAAAATAACAATTAAAACTGCTTGTGTGTTAAGCATTATGCGACGTTTTTTAGTTAATTTGTTCTTAAACCAGTGGAAGGTTAAAACACCTACAAGCAAATTCATTAAACCTGTTGAAAGAGAACTGTTAAACACGCCTAAAAAGGGCAATAGCAAGAATGGAAAAGCCAAAGAGGCTAAAAATGCGCCCAAATAGTCTAATGATAATACGTTCGAGATATTTTCACGTAATTGGAAATATTCTTCCATAATACGTGTTAAAAGTGGAATTTCTAAACCAATTAATGTACCGATGATTATGATTAAAATACACATTATAGGATAATAGAAAAACTGGATTGAATAAATCCAATAAAGGATTGGAACTGACAAACCGCCGACAATCGCAAGCAGAATTTCAATCATAATGAACCAATAAATCAGGTTGTTTTTGAAAAATCTTGAAATCAGTGTGCCAATACCCATTGCGGTCATTGTTAGACCGATTGTTATTGAAAATTGTTTAATGCTATCGCCAATAAAATATGACGAAATGCTACCGATTAAAAGTTCATAAATAATCGTGCAATAACCAACGACAAAAACGCAGAATAATAGAATTGACGCGTCTTTCTTTGTCAAAATTCCTTTATTATTTTCCACCGTGTAATCCTTTTTGTGAATATCTTGAGCCAGACAAACTGTTTTCACGTACGCTTGCGCCATAAGATTGGTCGTAATGTCTTACGTACCAATAAGAATGGTGGTGATGATATCCTCTATACCCTGGATATCCGTAACCTTTTACAGAGTATTTAAAGCAAGCACAGTAAACTATTGTCAAAACTGCAATTAATGCTATGTAACAAATCAAATTTAAGTTTTTATTAGTCATCGCACATATCCTCCAATGCATCATTTGCTTTGTCAGATAATTCTGCAATCCAATCTCTATTGTTGAAATAGAAAATGAATAATAGCAAAATTAATACGATTGTACCCATCATTAAATGAGGGATTCCTGTACCTTTTTTTACATTAATTGTTATTCCAATGTTGTACATTGAATTTTCTTCTGTATTAAATTGGATATAATATGTACCTTCTTCTGAAAAAGTTAAGTCGGCTTTCATATTGCGTTCAGATTCAGACCAATAACCTTCTGAGTCATAACCTGATTCGTGCCAAAAGTCTTTACCAAATTCGTAAAGTGTGTCTTTGTCTTCGTCTAAAACTTCGCCCGAAAGGTAAGCACTTGTGTTATCACCGTAGAATGTCGCTTTGATTGTACAAATCTTGCTTTGTCCTTTTTTAACTTTTATAGGGCCATAAATTGAACCTTCTTGAAGTCCATTGTAATTTTTTGAATTTACAACCTTATTTTCCATACTAAATGATGTCCAAAAGCAAGCAATGCAAAAAATTGCCATAATCAGGCAGATTGTATTGTAAAATATGTTATTTTCTAATCTTATGGTTGGGTTTACTTTCATACTTCTTTTTCCACCCTTACATTATGTTTACAAAATCAACCATAAAGAAAATTAATAGAGCAAAGGCAACTAAAACAACGGCTTCGCCTAAACCTGCTGCGACATTGTTATTTTTAATTTCTTTTGTAATATTGATTTCTTTAACAATTAATCTGTCTAATAAAAATCTTACACTTGGTAATAACAAGATGATAGCTGAAAGGTCGATAAAATAAAGAATTAATCCTTGTTGCCAAGTTCCGATATCACCGATTGTAGCTCTCATTAAGATTAAACCGATTGCAATTAAGTTTCCACCAAAAGCTACGCCTACAGCAACGTTATCGGCTTCAATTTCGCCTAAAAGTGAGTAAGGAGTAAGCATATCGTATAATTTTGCGAACAAAATTAAGAAAATCATACCCATTACGTAATAAACTAATGTAGAAATTACGCCATAGCATCTGCCGTGTGCAACAATGGTTTCACCTGTAACGCAAGCAGAAATGATTAATCCTGAAGCAAGATACATACCAAAATGAACCGCTGCAGTACCAATATTTCTATCTCTTACAATTTCATCAACGTTATTAAATTTGTGCAAAATAGCTTTTTCTACAACGTAACCAGAGAAAATCATTAAGCCAGAACCCATTAAGCTGTACATAATATAGCTTAAAATTTCATATCTGAATAATGTGTTACTAGGTCCAACAAAAGCGCCGATTTGTATAGCGCAAACACCTAGTAAAAAACCCAAATAAGGGATTATGCCAGTAACGTTGCCTTTTTTGATTTCTTCGTACATATCATATTTTGCAAAACGCATAAACAACCATTTTGAAAAAATAAGCATTGAGCAAGATACGATTAAATATATTAAACTTGTAAAAATCGGATTCATTATTGTTGTTCTCCTTCGTCACCTAGTGAGTAGATTGTTATTGAAAGTGGTTTTACAATTTGGCTGTAATATACTTCATAGCTTTTTTCATCTCCAGAACCCCAACATTCAACAGAGAACAAGTAGTTACCAGATTTGTAATCCCAATAATATAGTTTTTCAGCTTTTGTATCTTCACAATCGCGGAAGAAGGTTGCGTTTCCTGAATCTGTGTAGTTAAATTGTTTACCTGCGTATAAAATACGACCAGATTCTTCATCATCGTCGTGAGCTAATTTTTCAGGAGTAACACCTGAAACTTGTGACATTTTAAGTTTTTTCAGAACAATGCTTGTTACAATGTTGTCGTCGTCTTCAACTTCTACCCAAGCCTTTTCTCCGTCGCCTTTAATACATTCTAATTCATACCAAAAATAGTCACCTTCTTGGTACATGTGCTTGCGCATAACCTTTAGTTCTAGGTCTTCGTCGTAACCATCAATGTTTGCAAGTTTGAAAACTCCGCCAATACCAACATTTGTGATTATTTTTAAATCAGAACGTTTATTTTTATTTTTTGATACGACCTCTTGGTTGCGTTTTAGAATTACGATTGCCACTAAAACAGCCAATACTAAACCTGTTGCGGCAGCAATTCCATTTGACATTCCAGCCAAGAATGCGATTAAAATTACGCCGATGATTAATGCGGTTGCTAAATACATTTTAAATTTTTCCTTATTTTATTTGTGATAGCTCTTATTGTTGTTCTTGAATGTCTTTTTGTTCTAAAAGATATTGAGGAGCAACTTGTTTTTTCAATTCTAACAATTGTTGTTGAACATCATTAGAATATTGAGTTCCGACTGCTGCGTTAATTTCAGCATCAATATCGTTTTCGATTGATGTCATTTCATTGTAAGCAGCAGAGAGTGCCTCTTCTTTATTAACTTTTTGTTTCATGTTTTCTAATAGAGCTTGAGCGTTGTTATCACTCATAGAAATCATTTGTTTATTAATTTTTTGAGATGTAATTGCAACTTTGTGGCGAGCTTTAAGTGTTTTGATTTCGCCTTCCCAATGGTTAATTTGTTGTTTTAGGTTATCAATTTTTGTTTCCATTGTGTTAGCCATAGACTCGTAGTTTTTAACGTCTAAAGTTGATTTTTTAATCATTTCAATAGCGATTTGTTTTTTCTTTAGGGCTTCTGATGCTAATCTATCTGCTTTTGCTTGGTCTAATTCGCCGTTTTGACCTTTTTGAACAATTGTCAAAGCTTTCTTTTCGTAGTCTTTTGCAACTTCTGTTTGTTGAGCAATAACTTCTTTTGCTTCAATTGCAAGAGCCTTTACTTCTGCAAGGTTTTTCATACTTGCATCATAGTCTTTTTTCAAATCTCTAATTGCTTGTTCAGCCATTAGGATTGGATCTTGTATATGGTTTACAAATGCATGTAAAAATGATTGTAATACTTTAAATAATTGTTTAAAAATGTTCATTAGTTTTATTCCTCTTCTTGTTGTGTAGCGTGTTTATTTTCAAAATATTGGTATGCTTGTTTAATCATACCGATACGTTTTTCTGCTGCTGCTTTTTTCTTTTCATCATCAGCAAAATTTTCAGGCGCAAACTTTTTAACTAAAGTTTCGTAATGAGCTTTAATTTCTTCAAAACTTACATTATCTTCTGATTTGAAGCCTAAAAGTTTCATGTAATGTTCATCGACAGAAATTTTTTCTCCATCATCAGGAAAAAGTGGTTTGCCATAAGCTGCTTCTGCTTCTTCAAGTTCTCTATCCATTTCTGCGAAGGCATCTTTTAGAGGAATATCCTCTTTTTCTACGGTTGATTTAATTTTATCAACAGCCGTTTTTAATAAGTTTTTCAAATCTTTCATAATACATAGAATATTAGCATATAGAGCCGATAAAAAGCAATATTATGTTAAGTTTTTCAAATTTTTGTCGAAGGTTTTAATCTGCTTAAATAACTCAAGTACGAACTCTTTTTTCTTTTCTTCGTCCTTATCTAATACAAGTTTTGTAAATCTCAACAATTCAATTTGGATATACTCGCTCAAAATCATTGAAGAGGTGATTTTTGTAATGATACTAGTTGCGTAATCAAAGAATGATGGATGTTCCAAGTACATTTCAAACCACTCATCAATAGCTTCAATTATAGGACTTACACGGCTTTCTTCTTCTTGGAAAACTTCTTTTGCCTTTTCTAGCAACTCTTGAGGATTAAATCTTGTTGTATCAATAAAGTTGTCTAAAACCTCTTGTATTTTCGGATTTTCAGGCTTTAATGATTGAACTAAATTTTCTAAAGAGTCATATTTCATTCCATTGATAAAAGCGCCAAAGGTTGTCAAATTAAAAAAGTTTGCTCCTTTATCTTGAGAAAAGAATTTTTCAAATTGTTTTATAAAACAAGCGTAGTCAACACGGGTTTTTACGTATTCGCCAGTTATGCTTTTTACGTCGGTTATTTCACGAACTATATTCTGAATTTTTACACTAGATTGAGTGTTTGCCACAGCATTTTTATCATCACAATATGCCGTGTCGTCTTTAAAAGCTAAGTCTACGCCAGCAAAAATTATGTTTGTACAACCCATTAGACGAGCACATTTGTACGCTGTAATCGTACTAGTTCCTGCCGATTCAAGTAGTTTTATATCTCCCAACATTTTTGTTGCAATCTTTTGTGCGCAAATACTGTTTTGTGTAAAATAAGTAAATAAATTCTTGCAAGGTAGTGTATAAACATAATTATCAGCCTTTATATCGACAATGAAGTTAATATTTTTTAGATATTCCAAATCCTGTGTTATTGCCGATTTTACCCATTGTGCATCTACAATAACGCAAAAATCAGGGGTAATTCCATTTTGGCGCAAAGTTTCAAGAGTTCTATGAACTGCAAAAATTACAAATTTTTCTCGATTTTGTTTTATTTTTTCAATATTATCTTTTACTGATGGACCCGCACCTAAGACTAATGCAGTCTTATCTTTAAACTTGTTTTCTAATAAATTTACTGGATAACGTTGTTTAAAGTTTGTGAAACTCTTTATTTCATTATTAATCCATACTTTTGACATTTTTTTGATTGTGTTCATATCAACAATTTTTTGTTGACAAGCTTCAAAAATACGTTCAGTCAAAACGGTAAATTCACTAGGTTTCTGTAAAACATAATTTTTTAAGAATAAAAATTCAATCTTATCTTCAAGTAAATATTTTTCACTTATGTAGTTTGTGCAATCTGTTAAATTGTTTGTGATATAAACTCTTCCATCCTTAAAATATGGAGTTAAATCAACATATTCCATTGTGAAACGTATTATATCAATTTCAGGTTCATAAAGAATTAGTTGTGAAACACTTTCTGAATGTGCATAGTCGAGCAAATTACCTAAACCAAGGCCGAAAATTACAATAAAATCATGTCTTGATGTTGCTGTTTTAATTTGTTCATCATAAATGTTTTTTGCACTTGCTACAGGGCTTGGTGTATCATCAACGTACTTGTTGTTCTTGGTTAAAATATACTCGCCAAGTTCGTTTTTTATTGCACCCAAGTTTCTTGAAGCTTCCTCAAGTGTTACGTGCTCAAGCTTATATGCTAAAAGGCTGTTTATTTTTCTTATTGTTTCCAAATTCTTTTTAAACATATTTCAAATTTATCACATTATTTGTCATTGTTGAATAAGTTAAAAAGATGATTAAATCAAATACTTTACTTTAGTTTTTGTTTAGCAAATAATATTGTTGTTAATAGAAAAAGAAGGAGAATTCTTATGTGGGAAAAAAATGTCAACATTAACGACGTAAAAGAAATTAGAACTCGCACTACAGTTTACTTTGGTGTTGGTGCTATCAAAAAAATTGATGATATTTTGAAAAATTTAAAAGCAAAAAATGTAGATAAAGTTATTGTTATGTCAGGTAGAAATGCTTACAAAGCAACAGGCGCTTGGGACGTAGTTGAAAAGGCATTAAAAGACAACGGCATTGGTTACATAAACTTTGACCAAGTTACTCCAAACCCAACAACTCATCATGTTAACGATGCAACAAAAATGGCTCGTGACTTCGGTGCAAAAGCTGTTATCGCTATCGGTGGTGGTTCTCCAACAGATGCGGGTAAATCAGTAGCTATCTTACTTGAATACAACGACAAACAAGCAGAGGATATTTATGAATTTAAATTCACTCCAGAAAAAGCTGCTCCAATCGTTTCAATTAACTTAACTCATGGTACAGGTACAGAAACAAACAGATTTGCAGTAGTTACAGTTCCAGAAAAGAACTTTAAACCAGCTATCGCTTATGATTGCATTTATCCAACTTATGCAATTGATGACCCAGCTTTAATGGTTAAATTATCACCAAAACAAACACGTTACGTTTCAATTGATGCAGTTAACCACGTTGTTGAGGCTGCTACATCAACTGTTGCTTCACCTTATGCAATCACTTTAGCAAAAGAAGTTGTTGCTTTAGTTGCTAAATACTTACCAATGGCAATCGAAAATCCAGAAGATTTAGAAGCTAGATATTTCTTAGCTTATGCTGCAATGATGGGTGGTGTAAGTTTTGATAACGGCTTATTACACTATACACACGCTCTTGAACACCCTCTAAGTGGTGTAAAACCTGAATTGTCACACGGTTTAGGATTAGCAATGTTGTTACCTGCTGTAATTAAAGAAATTTACGCTAACCAATCTTATGTATTAGCTGATGTTTTAGCTCCATTAGTAGAAGGTTTAACAGGCGCTCCTGAAGAAGCCGATAAGGCTGCTAAAGGTGTTGAAGCTTGGTTAAAATCAGTTGGTGTACCTCAAAAGTTAGAAGATGAAGGCTTCACTGAAGCTGATGTTGAAAAGTTAGTTAAATTAACTTACGAAACTCCATCACTTGCTGGCTTACTTGCTATCGGACCTGTTGGCGACGGCAAAGAAGTTGTTGAAGCAATCTACAGAAATTCTCTAAAACCAATGGCATAAGCTAAAGGTTAAATAAAAGAGGCGCTGGCTTTCAGCCAGCGCCTCTTTTTTACTTTATTGTAATTATTTTACTGTTGTCATATCGTAAAATTCGGGTTGAATACCACGTTTGTACTCAACTGCTGGGTTTCCGAATAACATTACATAAGCAATTTTGTGAGTTTTTGGAATTTCTAAGCGTTTCATAACTTTTTTACTAAGTGGAATTGTCCAATATCCCAAGCCACACCACAAAGTGCCAAGACCTAATGTTTGCGCATATAGTTCAAAATAACTTAATGCAATTGTCGGGTCAATATCTTTACAAGGTGCTTTTTTGTTTACAGAAACAACAACCGCGTGTGGAGCGTTTCTGAATACAAAATCATTATTGCGTTTCATAATAGCATTCTTGTAGCTTTTTAATTTTGAACCAAATGGCATAAATCTTACAATTTTTTGTAAATCTGTATACAAGTCGTCTTTTACAGATTCCATTACGTTAATATCTTCAATAAATGAGAAATGTAAGTCTTTGAAATTGCAACCTGTTGGAACCCAGTTTAGCATGTTTTTCAACTTTTGCATTTTTTCTTTATCGATGTTTTCGTGTTTGTATTGTCTGCAACTTCTTCTGTTTTCAATCATATTCATAAAATCGTCAGAATTTACACTGTGTCTGTTTGGAGCAGAATTATCAGGATTTCTGTCAAAAGATGAAATTGCGCCGTGAGGGCAAATTGCAAGACAGTGTTGGCAACCTAAACAATTAGTTGCATTGCTATATGGATAGCCTTCTTCATCAATTTGAATAGCTCTAACAAGACAATCTTTTGCGCAAAGCCCGCATTTTACGCATTTTTCTTTATCAACTTTAAAATTTAATGGTGTTTTCATTTTTTTACCTCAATTATTGGAACGCGCACATTCTGTGTACACGAACGAAGTTTGTTCTACCTGTAATTAATTTTGGAATTGAACCGATAATGATAACTCTATCATCTTTTTGGAATGTAGTTTTTTCAAGTAGTAACTTGTCTATTTTTTTCAACAAGTTGTCTGTCAAATCAACGTCCCAATTTTTCAATGTAGGGTGAATATCCCAATACAAGTTTAATTTTCTGCAAGTTTTTTCCATATCAGAAACCGCTATAACTGGAACTTGAGGTCTTAGTTTTGACAACAATCTAGTTGTGTAACCTGTATGAGTAAAGGCTAGAATAGCTTTTGCCCCCAAGTAGTCTGCCATTTTTACTGCTGCACTTGCGATTGCTTGAGGTGTAGGTTCATAATCTTCATTCATTTCTAAATCAATGTTGTAACAGCAGAAAGGACTGCTTTCAACATCTCTTGCAATTTTTGCCATCATTTTTACTGCATCTACTGGGTATTTACCCATTGCTGTTTCTCCTGATAACATTACTGCATCAGCACCATCAAGAATTGCATTCGCAACATCGGATGCTTCGGCTCTTGTTGGGATTGGTTCTTCAATCATAGATTCAAGCATTTGAGTTGCTACGATACAAGTTTTTCTATGATTAAATGCTGATTCAATAATTTGTTTTTGAACCATTGGTACTTTTTCAGGTGATAATTCAATACCCAAGTCGCCTCTGGCTACCATTACAGCATCAGTTGCATCTAAAATTTCTTCAATGTTTTCAACGGCTTCGGGTTTTTCAATTTTTGAAATTACAGGAATATCTGCACCAAAGTGGCTAATATATTTTTTAGCTAATAAAACATCATCTTTATCTCTTACAAAAGATAGTGCAATGTAATCAGCTTCATGTTCAACTGCAAATTTAATAAATTCAACGTCGCGTTCTGTAATTGCAGAAACGCTACCTGTACCACCAGGAACATTGATACCTTTTCTTGGTTTTAGTAATTCGCCGTGTAAAACCTTTACGTAAACTCGTTTACCTTCTTTTCTAGTTACTTGAATTTTAATTTTACCGTCGTCTAATAAAATACATTCCCCTTCGTGAACATCATCAGCAATCCCCTTATAGTCTACAGGTACGATTTCAGGGTCTGTTTGTTCTAAACCATATTCCAAAACTAATTCCATACCTACTTCAAGTGGAATTGGCTTAATCAAGTTCCCAACTCTGATTTTAGGACCTTGTAAGTCAACCAAAATTGGAATGAATACTTTTAATTTCTTTTCAATAGCTCTGATTTTATCAATAGTTTTTGCGTGTTCTTCTGCTGTATTGTGAGAAGTGTTCAAGCGGAACATTGTTGCCCCAGCCATTACTAATTGTTCAATAATTTCTTCTTCGCTACTAGCAGGTCCTAGAGTTGCAACGATTTTCGTTTTGTTTCTTTTTTGCTTAATCATAAAATTATCCCTTATATAAAATATTTTAAATTGTATTTTTTACACTTATATATTATAGTCGGTAAATTTTACAATACAATAGGCGGTCAAAACAATGTTTTGACCGCCTTATAGAGCTTTTTGTTCTAGAAAATTATTTCTTTTCAGCCTTTTTTCGAGCTTCATCTTTTTCTTGTAATGTGTCAACGAAATCTTTAACGTTCATTTTCTTTGCATCGTCAAGTTTCATATCGTATTGCTTTTTCAAAAATGCATCAATTTCTTTTTCTGAAACAACGCCATCGTTGTTAGTATCAAATTGACCTTGAATCTTTTGAATGGTTTTATCTTTTACGAAAGGCTTTCCAAATATTGAAACAGAACCTTTAACTAGGTCTTTGATTTCAGAGTTGTTTAAGCCGTTTCCGTCTTTATCGTATTGTTTTAAAACGTCACCAACGTTGCGTTTCAATGTTTTGTTGTTAATTCCTAATTTGTAATCCATAAATCTTCCTATTTTCGTAACACTATAGTATTATAAACTAAAGAAAATAAATTTTATTGCAGTTATTTTTTAATTTGTTTACAAATTTATACAAAAATTTCATATATTTAATGTATTTGATGTTTTGAAAAATGGGTTATACTTTTGCTATGACTGAAAATTTAATTAACAGAAAAACAAATAGTAGATTTTTCAAGAGTTGCTATGTTCAAGGGTAACCCTAAATATGAACAAGCAGTTTCTCGTATGACAGAAATCTATAAAACAGATTACGACAAACGTTCACCATTTGAACGAGATGAGCACAGAATTTTGCACTCAACTGCATACCGACGTTTAAAAAATAAAACGCAAGTGTTCTTTGCGACAGATAACGATCATATTTGTACTCGTATTGAGCACGTTTGTCATGTTGCATCAATTGCAGAAACAATTGCAAAAGTTTTGAATTTGAACTTAGAACTTGTAAATGCAATTGCAATCGGACACGATTTGGGACACGCTCCTTTTGGGCACCAAGGCGAATACATTTTGAATGATATTGTTAATGAATACGGTATTCAAAAACGTTTTTGGCACGAAGGAAATAGTTTGAACTTTGTTGATAATTTAGAAACTTTACCAGATTATCAAGGTCGTCAACAAAACTTGAACTTAACTTATGCTGTTCGTGACGGTATTGTTTGCCACTGTGGTGAAGTTAATGATAAAGTGTTGAAACCAAGAGATGAATTTTGTGATTTATCTACAATTCAATATGCGAGTCACTTATCACCATTCACTTACGAAGGCTGTGTAGTGAAATTATCTGATACAATTGCATATTTAGGTAGAGATATTGAAGATGCGTTGATTTATAATATTTTGACAGAAGATCAAAAGAAAGAATTAGAACATATTATTCAAGTCGCATTCCCTAATGAAAGATTACAAAATGTAAGTACAAACATTTTGACTTATTATTTCATTCGTGACTTATGTCAAAATTCAAATATTGAAGAAGGTTTGAAGTTTACTGATAGTACATTTGAAATGATGAGAGTTATCAAGGCTTACAATACTGAAAATATTTGTGGTCACGATAGATTAAAACCTTTCAAAAAATATGCAAGATTGATTATTGAAACTATTTTTGAAAAAGTAGATAAATATTTTGGAGAAGATATTTTAGGTGCAATAGAAAAAGAATCTACATTGTACCCAACATTGACTTCTTATTTTAGAAAATGGTTAGTAAGATACACTGAGATTGCTTTGGACGAAAAAGAAAGAATGCAATGTCAAAATAAAGTTGTTTACGATTATAAAAATCAACAATCTTATAGAAAAGCGGTAATTGATTTTATTTCTGCAATGACAGACAAATTTGCAATCAAAATATTTAACGAAATTATCAGTTTCACATAAAAAGGGTAGTAAATGAAACTAAAAATCTTATCAATCGTATCAGTTGCGGTCGTAATGATGCTTTGTATAAGCCATTTGGAAGCAAACGCAGATGTGAACAAAAATATTACATCATTAACATTGGCTCCAGAAGTTCAAATGTATAAATAATTGAATAATTTTAGAAAAGGGCGCGAGTTGATTTTTATCCAACTCGCGCCCTTTTTATAAACTTTTTTCATGCAAGTTTTGTGATAATAATTATCATTTATCCGTATGATGTAAAATCCGTTTTTTTTTTTATCATGCAAGAATAAACACTAGACGCGAGGGCTTTATATATGACAATGAATGTGACATTGCAAGAGGCAATGAGAACGCTTCCTGAGCAAACGAAAAAAATCCAACATATAAAACTATTTTCAAAATCTTTTTCGTTAGAAGAAATTCAAGAAAAACATGCTCAATTAGACAAAGAATACGATAAAATAAAATCAAATTTGTTCAAGGATTCTTTCTCAATGTATGGTTTTGATTCTCCGTCAACTGTCGATGAATATAAAAATGTTGTTGAAGATAATCTAAAGAAAAAAGCTTTTGATATAGAGTTGATAGATTATTGTACTTATATTCAAGGTGGTTCTAAATTTGATGAATATTTAAAGACAATAGATTTTGAATCAGATTTTCAAGATTATTTGAAAGCAAGAGGTTGTGAAACACCAGAAGATTTGAAAGCTCTTAATGAATCTGGATTTAAAACAGTTTCAGATTTAAAAAAGGCTGTAGAAAAATCACTTAATATTTTCGATATTAACATTGCAAGTACAGGCATGAAGACAGATGTTATAAAAGATAATCTTAAAAATATTATGGAAAATGCAACTGTAAAAGAGTTGAGTAATTATATGAAAACCTCTTCAAACGATTTTTATGTATCTCAAGTGAAAGCTGCTTTAAACTTGTTTAAAGATGCAATTGATGATAAAGATCTTTTAGAAGATTTTCAAGATACTATGGAAGAATACTTAAGAAGAATGATGAGACTTTCTAGCACAGACGAGAAAGAAGATGCTTTAATTAAAGAGCTGTACAAAATTCGACAAAAAGACAGAAATAAAGACCTAAAAACGGAAGATGAAGAAGATGAAGAAAACGAGAAAACCGAAAACGAGGTAGAAGGTGTTGTCGATGAAAGAGAAGTGAATAAACTTGAAACTAACATAGATACCTTCCTAAAAGGTTTAATGGCAAAAGAAAGCTATGGCGCACAAGCTACGGCAAATGTCTAGAAGAGGATATACTGATTATACCAAAATAGACGAATTGTTCCTTTATAAATAAGTATTTTATTACTTTTCAAACTCATTATTGATAAACGCTATTGTGCGAGGAAAGTATTGTTGCAAGTATTGTGAGCGAATTGCAGTCAAGTTCATTGAGCTATGTGTGCCCAAAAGTGCATTACTTTCCGCGATTGTTTCTATAAGTCCGCCATCTTTGCCTTTATAGTGGTCTTTTTTATTTAAGAAATAATCAATGTTTTGACGTTCAGCTTGTGGAAATTTTTTCAAAAATGCTTGTTTTTCTTTATTAAACACCTTTTGCAAGTCTTTATTATTATGCAATTTCTCAACCTTGCTCATATCCTTTGTATGACCAAGTTCGTGCAAGATTACAAACATATTATCGCCTGTTGTAATCTTCTTTTCGCTTTCGCTAAATGCAGAATCTTCCGCATTTTCAATACCTTCAAAGGATTTAACGTTTTTCGCAAGTTCAATCAATTCGTCGCCTGAAACCTGTTTCAACACCTTAATAATTCGTTCTTTATCGCCGAAAATTCGTTTATTAATATCAATTGAGGCTGTTTCGTTTTCATCATTCAAATTTTTAACATTAATTTTGTCCTCTGAAATATTAATTTCGTATTTTTTATCGTTTTTAGCGGAAATAAATTTATTTTCGTCAATCACCTCAAAAGACGTACTATTTTGCAAAAGTACGTTGCCGTTTTTGTCTGTAATCTTGTAGTCGGAAATTCTATTACCCTTTGGGTCGTTTTCGTACAAGTATTGTGTACGGGTGCCGTCAAGTGAGGTCATATCCTTTTTAACGCTCTCAATTCCTGTTTTCTTATCAACAGTGCCAGAGCTTATAACCTTAACTTTGCCGTTCGGGTACATCTTTTTAATATTATAAATACCATTAATTTCAGAGCGTTCTGTATTAATCTTTTCGACAATATTACCCTGTTTGTCGCGAATAATATGGATTTGGTTTGTTATATCGTTATCGGTTTTAGTCGATTTATCAAACTCTTTACGCGTTTTAATCGTAGTATTGTTTCTATAATCTTTAAATTTCTCGATTGTATAGGACTTATCGCCACTATCATAGGTTGTAACTTTTTTAGTGCTTACAAGTCCGTTTTTGTCTAAAACATCTTGTTGCGCCAAAATATAAGGCTTTTTCATCACGTGAATATTGAACTCTTTATCAGAATATTCGTTTTTAACAAGTTCTATTTTGTAATCATTTTTGCAGTCATATTCTTTTTCAAGTGTTTTAACCATTTCAGACAAAGTGTTAAAGTCTGGTCGTTTTGATTTTGGCACATCAAAATATTTAAAGACATAATTTGCGTGCAAAGAGGTGTCTTTAAGTAGCTCGGTCGCTTGTTGGCGAGAAGTTTTATCCATTTTTAGGAGTTTTAGGTAATCTTCGCCTTTAGTAACTTTTGGGTCATCATAAGCATCTTTTATTGATGCGATTTTACCTAAATCAATAAAATCTTCCGTTTTTTAGCGTTTTTCAAGCATTTTACAACGTCCTCGCCTTTTATATCAGGAACATCGGCAAGTGCTTTGAACGGAGTCCACAACTTAGGATTTTTACTCATTGTTTGTAGAATAAAGTCCTTTTGTTTGTCGTTATATTGAGGTACTTCAGGGTATTCGTTGTAGTCCATTTTTGAGTCTAAAAACTCTCGTGCTTCTTGCTCATTAAACTTAATCTCAAAGGTATCTTGTTTCAATTGTGTATCATAAATCTTCTGTTTAGCGCCCATTGGCTTAACAGAAGTAGTTTTTGTTATTGCGTTTGTATTGTTAATATTCATACTCACGACGAACAACCCTCTTAATTTATGATACCTCTCTGTATTTTTCGGACAAATTAAAGAAAATCTTTAATGATTTAATTATTTTTGTTACAAAGGTTTAGATTTGTTTTAGGCGCGCAGGCGATTACGCCCGCGCGCTATTGGTTTATGCTATAATCAAGAAAAAGGTTGGTAATATGAAAGTTTTAAGTAAACAAAAAAATTCAAGAATGTGTTTTATTTGCGGTATGGATAATCCAATGGGATTCAAATCGCAATTTTATAATATGGAAGATGGAAGTGTCATAACTCCAGTTAGATACAAGGTTGAGCACCAAAGTTTTCCTCAACGTGTGCATGGTGGGCTTATTGCAACAATGCTTGATGAGCTGGCATGTCGTGCATACTGGGTAAATGGAGATTACACGTTAGGTGTTACTACCTCAATGGAATTGAAATACAGAAAACCTGTTCCGTACGAAGAAGATTTGTTTGCACAAGGTTACGTAATTATGGATAAATCAAGAATGTTCAAAACCTTCTCTAAAATTATTGATGCGGATGGTACTGTATTTGCAGAAGCTACAACAACATATTTGAAGCTTCCACCGGAAAAAATTGCTCAAAATGTAGATGTTCATACAGAAATGCCATATCTGATAGAAGACGGCATAACTGAATTTGATTATGTTTCTAAAATGAATTAATTAATAATAAGTAGGGTCGAAGCGGTTAACCGCTTCGACCCTTTTAAGTTTTTAAACTCTATCAGTTATTATTGACCGAAAGCTCTTGTTGTAACTTTTTTGTAGCCTAAAATGTTTTTAGTTGCTTGGTCAGCGTGTGATAATGAGTTGATTCTGCCGTTTTGCATAGCTTGTTTAACGCTGCAGTTGCCTAATGCAACAACACCAAAGTAAGATGTGCAAGTTGCTGTACCCATTTTAGCTGGAGCAACAGAACCAGAACCTAATAATTGGTGAGTTGTATCTTGGTAAACGAAACCAAATGGTTCAGATGCTACTGCTGGCATAGCCATAACTGATAATAAAGCTAAAGTTGCGAATAATTTTTTCATGTCTTTCTCCTTTCAAAAAAATTGCTACTCTATAATTAATGTTCAAAATAAATTTAAACGTTAATGTCTGTTGGATTTTTAATGTGCTCCGTAAAAAATATTCTAATCTTTTCCCTCTTGTTACTCCCCTGTATACAAGTTTCCCTATTAATGAAATATATCTCCTACGTAAGAAAAGTTTATACTAACCTTATAAGTCATGTCAACAAATTTTTTAGAAAAATATTAATAAATTTAATACAAAAACTTGACTGAGAGTTGCTCTAAACTGTTATAATAAATTTGAATAAAAGGAGTTAAATATGGAAGAAGTTAGATTAGATTTAAGAATACCAAACGAAGAAAGAATGGCTGAATACATCAGAAGTTCACAACTTTGTTTCAAAATAAACAACACAATGCCACAAACAGATGAGTGTAATGCCCTTATTAAAGAACTTTTTGGCGATAATTTAGGCAAAAATGCAATAGTCAATCCGCCAATCTTTGTTAATTTAGCCAATAAAGTTAAGATAGGCAAGAATGTTGTACTTATGAATGGGTTTCAATGTATGTCTGCGGGTGGACTTGTGATTGAAGATGATACAAAAATTGCTTTAAATTGTACTATTGCAACAAATAATCATGACTTTTATGATAGACCTGTAATCACTTGCAAACCAGTGCATATAAAAAGAAATGTTTGGATTGGAGTAAATACAACCATTCTTCCAGGGGTTACAATTGGTGAAAATGCAATTGTTGGAGCATGCTCTGTTGTAACAAAAGATGTTCCCGACAATGCGGTTGTAGTCGTAAATCCTGCAAGAGTGATTAAATATTTAGATGCAGAGAAGTTTAAAAAGTAATTGTTAAAAATGTTATAAAAAAGAGCCACATTTCTGTGACTCTTTTTTTGTTTATAACCAATTTGAAAATTAGTATCTGTAGTGAGCGAAAGCTTTGTTAGCTTCTGCCATTTTGTGAGTATCTTCACGTTTTTTGCATGCTTGACCAGCACCGTTTGAAGCATCAATTAATTCGCTTGTTAATTTATCGATGAATGATTTACCGCTTCTGTTTTTAGCTGCAGCAATTAACCAAGATGAAGAAAGAGCGAAACCACGGTCTGCTTTAACTTCTAAAGGCACTTGGTAAGTAGAACCACCGATACGTCTAGCTTTAACTTCTAACAATGGAGTTGCATTTGTCAATGCTTTTTCAAAAATTTCCATTGGTTGTTCGTTAGTTCTTTCTTTAATTCTTTCTAAAGTTGAATAGAAGATTCTTTCAGCTAAAGATTTTTTACCACGACGCATAATTCTGTTAATGAATTTTGATACGTCTACACTGTTATACATTGGATCAGCAGCAGGGATTCTTCTTGCTGGTTTAGAACGTCTTGACATTATTTACCTCCTTTAGCACGTTTTGCACCGTATTTAGAACGGCTTTGTGCTCTATTTGCAACACCTGCAGTATCTAAAGTACCACGGATGATGTGATATCTAACACCTGGAAGGTCTTTAACCCTACCACCACGAATAAGAACAACACTGTGTTCTTGTAGGTTGTGTCCGATACCAGGAATGTATGAAGTTACTTCAAATCCGTTTGTTAACTTAACTCTGGCAACTTTTCTTAGTGCTGAGTTTGGTTTTTTAGGAGTTGTTGTATAAACTCTTGTGCAAACACCACGTCTTTGAGGGCATTCCATCAATGCTGGTGATTTTGTTTTGTCTACTAGCTTTTTACGTTCACGACGTACAAGCTGATTGATTGTTGGCATAATTTCTCCTTATATATGATTTATTAATTTTTCGCCTAAACCTTAGTTGGACTTTTCAGCACAAAAATACAGCTAAGTGTTATTGTACTATCTATATAACAACAAGCAAAAAGGATTGTCAACCATTGAAATTGATTATTTGTACTTTTTGTTAAGTTTTTTCAAGAAAAATTTTTAGCACAAATTTTTACAATTATCTTGATGTTGATTTTGATAAAATTTTACCGTCTTTTGCAGAAATTTCTACACAAATTCCATAAAAATTAGTCGCGTTGATGTTTCCGTCATCTCTTTTAAACATGCCAACATAAGGTGTTGTCATTTTAATTTCTGGAAATTTTTCTTTGAACGGTTGAACTGTCCAAACAGGTTGACCTTCAAAACTAAACGCAATAATGTTCTCCATTAACGGATTGTCGTTAGGTACATCAAGCATAACGACAACTTTGTCATCTAAGACAATTGCGTTGTAGATGTTCAAATCAAAACTAATTGATTTATCATTTATATTTAATTTATTTTCTTCAAAACTAATTTCGGGCATTTATTTATCCTTTTATTGTGGTAATGCTTTCATTCCGCCGTAGATTTTTGGTTTTTTGTCACCAACTAAGAAGTATTGAGTTCCGCCACCGTTACCCCAGCCTTCAAGTGGATTACATTTACCTGTAAACATTTGGACGCCTTCTGGAACTTCAACTTCAACAACATATCTAGGTGTTGCTGGAAGTGCAAATTTATCCTTGATTTGAGCTGCTGTTAAACCTTCAATTTCGTCATAAGGCATTAACCAAGCACCTTTTGCGAATGATGACCATTCACCATCTTTTACTGGCTGACCGTCATTGTATACACGTACAAATTTTGTTGGTTTGTCTGTTTGTACTAAAGCTGATGGTGTGTCACCGCCTAAGAAACCAGGTTCTGTGAAACCATAATCTCTAGCTAGGATTTCATTAACTTCATCACCTGACATTTGTTGTAAAACTGTTGTTCGAGATTTAATGTCAGTATTTACAGTGATGTCAACTTTTCTCTTGTCTAAGATTTTTTGTAATGCAATTTTTTGAGCTGGGTCTGTAACAGCATCAATTTGTCTTTGCATTGCTTTTAAGTCAACATTTAAGGCATTTACATCAGATGCAAATTGTTTTTGGATTTTCTTGAATGTCTTGTCATCAAATGCAACTTGTCCGTTTGCAGAAGCTGCAATTGCACTGTCTAAAGTTAAGCCCTTAGCTGCGGCTTTTGCTCTTGATGCACTTGCTGCGTCAAGTGTTCGTTGAACCATGCCAGCTTCAACACCTTGTAATGAAGTGTTGTTTGTACCTGAGAAGTTACCAATTGCGTGTGGGCTTTGGATTCTACCGCCTCTTGTTACATCTGCAACTTCATTTACAAGAGTTACATTACCAACGTGTTCTGATGCGTTAGAAATGATATCTCCATTAACTATGTAGTTGATAGTGTTTTTATTGTCTTTTAAACCTCTTGCAATACCGTCAGTAGAATCAACTAAACTTCTTGTACCAACGGCATCAAAAGAAATACCTAAAACGTCGTCGTATTTAGATGAAACTAATTCAGTTAAAGCTCCACCTAAAGAGTGACCAGTTACGACAATTTTCTTATCTGGGTTTGCAGCTCTAACTTGTTCCATAAAGTCTACTGCATTTTGGAATTGGTCTGGAAGTTTTCCTGAAAGCATTTGGTGGTCAACTCTCAAATCGCCCATATCATCAGAGCCTCTGAATACAACCATTACTACGCCGTCTTTTTCAAGAGCCTTTGCGTGGAAACCGTTTCCTGCTGAAACTTGAGTTTGTTGTGTCCAACCGTTATGAGCAATTTCTCTGTCACCATAAGCCATTCCAGCCATGTTACCAGCATCTTGAACGATATCTAATCTATCTTGCAAGCCCATTTGTTTTACTTTGTCGTTTTGGCTGAATGTACCCCAACCTTTTACGTTGTCGCCTTCAAGAGCAGAACCTGCTGTACCGCTAGCTCTAAATCTATCTTCAAGGCTTACTAAGCCAGCACCAAATTCAGTTCTTGATGCGCCTTTACCTAATAAGGTTTCAATATCTGCAACAGATTCGTTATGCTGTGACATTCTTACATCATAAGTAATACCTCTAACATCGCCAGATTGAGCTTCAATTCCACTGCCAACGTAAGCACGACGAATAGGAGCATTACCAGCTTCTGTAGCCGATAATGTTGTTGAATAACGGTGATGTTCGTCAGTTGCTGCGCCTAACCAACCGCTATTAATATCATCTAATCTGCTTTCATCAATTTCAAAAGCTTTAGCCATTGCACGGTCTTCTAATTTATTTTGAACGTATTGACCGCCTAATGATGAAACTGCTGAAATAATTGTATTTTCTAATGTTACTTGTCCTGTTTTTACGTATTCAGAACCTGCATCAATTGCAGTATCTGATGCTGTTCTTAGTACATAAGTTGCAGCTCGGCCTAAGTTTAAGTTTCCAATAGCTTTTGATGCTCCGCCGCTAAGAACAGTTGTTACACCATCAATAGTTGCGTTTGTTGTAATTTGTTGAAATTCTTGCAATGATAAACCATCTTTTGAAGATGCTCTATCAGATGCATCAACTGCAATTGACAACGCAGTTGAACCAGCGGCAGCAGCTAACAATGGAACTGCAGTACCACCTGTTGCGATACCTATTACCACAGCACCTGCTGTTTTAATACCTTGTTTTAGTACGTAAGCGCCAGTTTCTTGAGATGCGTTGTAATCTCTAACACGTCTTGCTATATCGTTTTTAGTACCGAAAGTTGCTGTGTAAGAGCTTTCGTATTCGTTCTTAATTTGTCCGAATGATTTGCCTCCTGTAGCTCGCATTGTTTGTTGATGTAATAATGAGCTACAAGATTTTGCACGTTTTGATAAAAATTCATATTTTTTATCAATTGATGCAGTTTTAGGGTCAATGCCAGCTTTTTTCATTTCGTTATTGATTTGTTGTAAGCCAGCTTTTGAATTACCCATGCCTAGGAAATTAGCAAAGTTGTTTAATTCTCTGTTATAAACTTGTTGTTTTGTTGCTGTTGTAACGACTTGACCAGGACCTCCTGGAACTGCATCATATCGGGTTTCTTCTCTAAGAGTTGTGCTTGACATCAATGTTTTCATTTTTGAATTGAAACTAGATTCAACTGAATATGCGGCTGCTGATTTTTGGTATTGTGCAGATTTCTTTTGATATCCAGCAACTTGAACGGGATCAAATTCTACGCCATAAATTTCTTTGAATTTGGCTTTAAATTCAGCATCTGTCTTTGTTCTAGCTAATTCGTTTGCTTGGTGTTGAGCTTCATTTAAATCAGCTCTAACAACACTTTCTCTGTTTTTAGAGTTCCAAGCACCACTCATCCAATCAACTGTTTTGCCAGCCCAACCATCGTGGTCTAATTGAGTTTGTAAATCTTTTCTTGCACCTCTAACTTGTGCGTTTAATAAAGTTACTGTTGCAACTTTTTGTTGGTGAGGGGTACGAGATTGTGCAGCTTGAATATCGGCTTTTGACATAGCTTCCCTGTTTTCGATAGCTTGCATTAAGCCGTACATTACTTCGCTTGCGCCTTCTTTGTCGTTGTTATATTTGCTCATTTCTTTTTTGAAATTAGCAATGTGAGATGCATCTACACCAGCTGATTTTGCTCTTTGTAGTAATTTGTTTGTAATACCATTAATGGCAGCTTTTCTCGGATCTTTTGAAGAATCCCAAGTTTTACTTGATTTTTCATCCCAAATAGCTTCCATCATTGATTCATTAGGAGATTGTTTTTGGTAAGCTCTTAATGTTTCAACAACATTGCCAGCATTAATTTTACCTAATTCTGCTTGAAATTCTGGTTTTGAAACAGAGTTCCAAGTTGCAGAATTCATTTGTTTATGTAAACTACTTGCAATTGCAGTACCTTGTTTTGTTGCAACGGCTTTGCGTTGAGCTTTTTGTTTTTCTTCTGCAGATTGAGTTCGAGAAGGTTTTGCACTACCTTGAGAAGCGCTTGCTTGTTCTGCACGTTGAGCTTCTTGTTGACGTCTTAATTCTTCTTCTCGTCTGATTTCTGCTTGAGTTTTTAGAGCTGTTAATTTTGAACCTTTTTTGGGAACTTCAACGGTTGGGTTCATTATTCTAAGCTCGTTAGCTCTATTGTTTACTTGTTCATTTGTAGGTTTTGTGATACCTTCTGAAGCTAACATTTCTCTTGAATATTGATACCAATCTGAGTAGTTTTTGCTTACTGAAACTTCTTTTGTTTCTTTACCATTTAATCGTTGAGCAACTCTTTGAGCTTCATCTTGAGCATATTGAGCTTTTACTTCTTGTGCTGATTTACGTCCACGTAAACCTTTGTGATTAGGTGAAAATTCACCTGCAATTCTAATTTCTTGACCAGCTTCAAAGTAAGCATTATTTCTTGAACCGTGAACACTACCTTTGTTTGCGGCAACAATCTCAGCTTTTGTTGTATTGAAAGCTTTTGCTAAATGCTCAATAGATTCACCGTTTTGAGTAACAACTAAAGTGTTACCTTTGCCATCATATTTTGCATAACGAACTGAACCGTCAGGATTTGTTACTTGAGCTTGAACTTTTCTACCTTCTTTATATAAAGTTTCAGTTTTTGTACCGTCTTTGCCAATTTCTAAAGATTGAACAGGTCTATTTTCGCTGTCATATTGAGTAGCTACTGTTGAAACAAGTTCATTGTTTTCAACAACTGTTGTACTTCTTACGTCGCCTTGTATTGTAGTTTGAGTGTACGAATTTTCGCCTGTATAATCGTATTGAATAGTTTTTTCTTCTGGTGTACCTTTACCTTCAACGGTTCTAACAACTTTTCCAGAAGCAAAACCAGTTAAACCTATTTCATGAGTGCCTTTATCATCTTGTAAAACTGCAGATGTAGGGTTACCTTGAGCATCATAAGTTTTTGTTAAAACAGAACCGTCAGTGCTAGTCAAAGTTGATTTCATTGAATTATCTTCACCAAATACGAAGTTTTCAACAGAACCATCTTCTTCATTTGTTCTTGTTTCGCTTACTAAATTGCCGTCTTTGTCAACATTTTTTACTGATTTTAAAGCACCGCTAACGGTTGTAATAACTTTTGAACCGTCTTTATTTATAACTTCTTGTGCGCCATCTTCATAAGTTACAACTCTTTGATCGCCTTTGACTTCAGAAGATTTAACCTTTGAATTTTCACTAGCTTGTGCAAATTTGTTTACAAAGTCAAAAACATCTTGTGATTTAACTTTTGACTTTCTGTATTGTTCTTTATGTTCTTGTTCGTTTAAAATTTGCCTAGTTTCGCCTTCGGTAAGAACTTTATCATCGCCTGCAGCTTGAGTTAATTTGTCCTTGAAAAGAGAAACTTCGTCTAGGTCTAAGACTCCGTTTTTGTTTGTATCACTAGCGTTAAAAATTTCCAAAGCTTTTACATCATCTTTGAATGCATCAGCTTTAATACCCGATTTTAGTTTATTAAGGTCAACTTGCTGACCGTTTTTGCCTAATTTTATAAAGTTTCCTTCTGTCATAACCTATCCGAAAATATAGTACTACATGTGTTTTAACGTTCAAACATAGAAAAAATTGCGTTATTTTTCATTTTTTAGACCATTTTATGTAGTTATTTTTACATATTGTAACATGCTGGTATGTAATAAGCAATGGCGGTTTGCGTTATCGCAAACCGCCATTGTCTTTTAAATTTATTTCTTAGTTGGAATTTCTCTTTCGTTGTCGAATTTGCCAACTCTTGCACCCATCATATCAAACTGTTGTCCGCCACCTTTCCATCCATAAAGTGGATTACATTCACCTGTCCTCAACTGAGTTCCTGCAGGAAGTGTACAATCACACATGTATTTAGGAACTTGAGGAAGAGCAAATTTGTCTGCAATTTCTTCTGGGCTTAAACCTTTGATATCGTCATATTTCATGACCCAAGACCCATATTTCCCTGAGTTTTTACCGTCATAAGTTCTTACAAACTTTGTTTCTTTTGTTAATTCAATAATTTGAGCTTTTTTATTTGGTTTATACGGAGAATCTGTGTAGCCAACACTTTTCCAAAAGTCGTTAGCTTGCTCGGCAGTTTGTTCGCCAATGATTTTGTATTTACCTTCAACTTTATAATCGTTGCCAGCTTGATGAATATTCATAGTTCTATGAATATTTGCCATTGCCATACTTCTAATCGCCGAATTGCCAGCTTTAGAAACCACATCTGTATGGTTTGCAACAGCTTTGTTGTCATGTTTTTCCGCTTTTGTTTGTGTTTGAGGCTTATTTAAGCCGTAAAATCCTACTTTTGTAATTTCCATATTTATTTAAAAACATGTTTTCAAATTTAATTGCCCTCTTGTTAATAAAGAATTTACAAAACTTTTCTTGAGCTATCTTCAACCTTCATATCAACAATTTGCCCTGCTGCTGTAAATATTACAGAGTAAACTGTACCTTGAAGTGTAATCTTACCTGAACCCAAATATTCCATTCCACAATCAACAGCAACATCTGCCATTCCTGTTAGTGCCATTTCTGAAACTTTTGCTGCTTTTCCTGACATTTTTGCAATAGGTGAAACTAGGGCTTCAATTCCTTTATAACAAATTTGGTTTACAATTGCTGTAGCACCATCAATCGCAGTCCATTTTAGTGTTTCTTTTAATTCTTTTTCTGTCATCCCCTGTTTTGAGGAAAGTCTATCTGAACCATAAACTGCTAAATCAGCAGCCGAGTGCATTGCTGCAATTTTTAATGTTGGAATTACGCCTGTGCCTGCTGTCATTAACCAAATTGGAATTGATGCAGAACATAAAATTGTATCTTGAACTAGGAGTTCTGACCATTTTTGAGAGGCTCTATAATCTTCAACACGTTTTGCGATATCATTGTCGACACCAAAGGCTGCATAATAAGAATTATCATACTCTTTTTTCATCTCAATTAGAGATTTTTTACCTAATGCATTTTTTGTATTTTGATGTAAACGTTTTTCATATTTATTTGCCATGCGTTGAAGAACGTCATATTTTTCGCTCAATGTTGATTTAGGAGTAATTTTATAATCCTTCATTGTCTTTTGGATTTCTGCCTTACCCTTTTCAACATCACCTTTACCTACAAAGTTTGCAAATGCGTTCAAGTTTCGTTCGTACATTTGGCTTCTTGTTTCTAGTACAACTGGTGCGCTTGCAGTATATGGTGAACTAATTTTATCTGCTAAAGGTTTTTTATTTAATAAATCAGGAACGGCTGATTTAAAGTTGTTTTCAACTGTTGCAATTAATGATGCTGCAACAAATTTTTCTTCTTTTTCTTTATATGTTGCAATCAATTCAGGATCATATTCAATGTTAAATATTTCTTTGAATTTTTTATTGTAATCTTTTGTGCCAACAAGTTTGTTTAGTTCGCCAACTTGCCCCTTAAAAGTGTCGATATCTTCTTGTACCAAATGAGCTTGATTTTCAGATTTCCACAACTTTTTAATTTGTTCACCAAGTTTTGCTGACCAACCATCATATTCCTGTTGTGCTTGCAAAGATTTTTCAGCTTTTTTTGCTGTTGTAGATAGGATTTTTGTTGTGTAAGTTTGTGTAGTTTTTAAATCAGCTTTCTTAATATCAGCTCTTTCATCTGCAGTTAAACCACTTTTGTTTTCAATTGCTTGAACAAAAGCATTTGTAATTTTGTTTAGTTGTTTTGCTTTTACAGGTAGTAAAACAGTTTCAAATTGGTCTTGCAATTCTTCATCAAATCTTGCTTTATAATGGTCAGTTTGAACACCTACAAGTTTTCCATTCGAAACTAGTCTATCAACAATGCCGTTTACAGCTTTAATTCTTGTTTCAGGATAGTCTACAACTTCATTGCAAATCGCACCAATCAACGATTGTTTTGGTGAAATTTTGTCATACGCTTTAATTGTAGGGATAACATTTTTGTTATCTATTTTTGCGTATTCTTTCTTAAATTGATTTGTCGAAACAGCCCCAAAATTAGATTTGAAAATTTCTTTCAAATTAGTAGCTATCTCTTGCCCTTGCTCATACTTATTTTTCTTTTTGCCCTCAAAGGAAATATTTGTAATTTTATCTGATAAAGTTTCAAATGACGTTTGCTTATCCAAACGGGCGGATTTTTCAAACAAATCCTTACCTAGCGGTGATTTAATAGGAGATGAATACGCCAAAAATCTAGGAGCACCATACTGTACCCTAGTTTGATTACTATTCGATGTTGTAATAATCGGTTGTATTTTTAGCATGCAAAAAAACGAATATATTTCCTATCTATATTCTATTGAAAGCCCCTGAAAAAATAATTTGATGTCATGTTAAATTAATATTTACAATAATTAACAATTTAAAATGCAATAGATGATATAATTTATAAATAAAGAAAAATCTACCCAAGGAGTGATATGTTAATTTTAGGCTTTATAGCGTCATTTGTAATGATTTTTTTTACAAGTTATTTGGTTGCAAGTGTTTTAGATAAAGACAAATCTATAAAAGGTTTGATATACATTTTTGTTACAGCATTTGCGCAAATAATTTTTACAGCCGAAATATTATCTGTTTTTGCTCCAACGTTAAAGCCCATTCCGTTCCTATTTTGTAACTTTATATATTTGCTCGGCGCTTTGATTGCGTGGTTTATTACAGGTAAACCTCTTTGGAGTGTTAATTGTAAACCAACATTTGACAAAATTAAAACTTGTTATAAATTAGACAAAAGTTTCTATATTTTAACTGCAGGGTGGTTATTTTTAGTAGCAGTCTCAGTTTTTATTTGTATATTTGATTCAGGCGCTAGTGGTGACGGTAAAGTCTATCACATGTTAAGAGCTGTTCATTGGGCTTTAAACCATAGTATCAACCACTTTCCAACAACAGAGTTCAGGAATGTTGTTTTTCCTATAAATTCAGAAATTCTGTACACTTGGATTTATATCTTTTTACATAAAACCGTATTTTTCGGGTTCTTTGGACTAATAGGTTATGCTTTTTCAATGATAAACGTCTATAAAATTATGGAATATTTTAAAATAACTGTTAGAAGACGTTTATGGACTCTTTTTATTCTGACTTCTTTTGCATGTGTTTTGGTTCAAATGTGTGACACTGAAACAAATATCATAATGACAGGGTTGATAACTTCAACAATGTTTTTGTTTTTGGATAGTTTGAAAAATAATAATAAAATTTCATTATTTATGTCTGCTTTATGTTATGCGATTGCAATTGGTACAAAATCTACAGGTGGACTTTCAGTTCCAGCAATGAGTGTTTTTGTTTTATTATTTATTTTTAAATACAAACAGTTCAAATTTCTTTTCTGGTATGTTTTATTCGGGTTGATAAATTTTGCTTTATTCGGTGCTTATAATTATGTAGAAAATTACGTTGATTACGGTAATTTTGTTGCTAATGCAGGTGCTGTTGCTACTCAAACAAATGTTTATGGTATAAAAGGATTTGTTGCAAACTTTATTCGTCACTGTTATACATTTGTTGATTTTACAGGTTTTAATATAACTGAGGATTTTAAATCTTACTTAGATTATGGAAGAGATTTTATTTTGACACTTGCTCATGTTTCAACAATTCCAGAAAGAATAGCAAGTCGACCTGAATTATTCGCGAACAATATAGTTCTAACTCCTTTCTGTGGTTGTGGAGTGTTGGGTATTTTAATACTGGTCCCTTGTTGGTTCTTATCACTGTTGCAACCAATAAAATACAAAAAACATTTTGCAAGAGTTATGTTTTTATTTGGAATGTTGTTACTTATAAACTTAATGAGTTTATCTGCGACAATTGCATTTATGCAAGCAAATATTAGGTTTATAACTGAATTTATTGTAATTTCATCACCAATATTAGCGATGTCTTATTTTAGAAGTAGATGGAATCCTATAAAAATGGTGTTTATATTACTTGCTTGTTATGCATTCATATTTACATCAACTCACAATCTTATTAAAACACCATCAGTTGTAATTCCACAAATTATAAAACATCCGACAAAATTAAGAGAAATTAGAGATGAGTGGTATTGTTACGGAATGAATAGGGATAAATTTGGTAAAGTTTCAAGATATCCTGATAATATATGTCAGCTTATCGAAGATTTTAATGATAAAAAATATTCTCCAAAAAATAAAATATTGCTACTAACTTCTGCAGGGGATATGTTGATGAAACCTTTGTTGATGAACTATAGTGGTTGGAATTTTAATTCAGCAGTAATTTATAAAGACTACGATAATATAAAATTTGAAGACTACAATATTATAGTCTATCCTGAAAAGGGGCAAATTATAGACAATTATAATGAAACAAAAAATCCAGATTTAGAGGTTGAACAAGCAAAAAAACGAATTAAAACAGAGGAATATGCTTGTTATTATGAAGGTAAAAATAAATTAGGTAATCCGTTGTGGATAAGATGTATGCTTGGAGTTAATTTCTTGACTAATCAAAATTTTAAACCGATTTTTAAAAGGCAAAATGCTTACATTATTGTAGAGAATAAAAATAAACCTATAATAAAAAAATAACACATAGAGAATAAAATTGTGTTATAATTTGATTAAAAAAGGGGATAAAATGTTTAAACGTAAATGCAAAATAACTTTTATAGCACACGGCTCAACGATATATTCTGAAGACAACAGATTGACTGATAAATTAGACTATCCTCCATTGAATGAAAATGGTGAGTTGGAATTAGAAAAAATTGTTGATTTTATCAAAAAAAGAGGTTTAAAAACTAATAAAATATATGCAAGCCCATCTCTTGCAACAGTTCAAAGTGCGGAAATCTTAGCAGATGAATTAAAACAAGATTTTGAAACCTTACCAGATTTGTATAACAGAAAATGTGGTATTTGGAGTGGATTAAGTTTTTCTCAAATAGAAAAGAAATATCCTGATATGCTTGAACAATTACATCAAAATCCATTGGGTTTTTCTCCTGAAAATGGTGAAACAATACAGGTTTTTAATGAACGTGTCAGTGGTATTATTAACAAAATTATTGAAAATAATTTAAGAGGTAGAGTTATTATTGTAACTCATCCATCCATTATCCAATCTGCAATTAAAAGTGCATTGAATATTCCAGCAGAAAATCAATACAAAATTTATATAAGACCTGCTTCTGCAACTCAAATTAGTTATTATGAAGGTTGGGCAAGTTTGATTTATTCAGGATATAAACCACTTTAGGAGATGTTAAGTGATACTTTTTATTTTATCCTTAATATTGGTGTCTGTATCAAGCTATCTTTTATCAGCAATTTTAGAAAATAAAGACCCAGCAAAAGGGTTTATTTACAGTGTAATTTTGGCATTTTCTCAGGTTATTTTATTTGCAGAAATTCTTTCACCATTTAAATCGTTTAAAGAGTTACCATTTTTAGCTCTAAATTTCATAACGTTTATTTTAATTACCATTATATGGCAAAGGAGTGGAAAACCTTGTTGGAAACCTGAATTTAAAAACTTTTTAACTCGTTTTAAAAACGCTTTATTTCTGGATAAATCACTGATTATATTGTTTCTGGCATGGGGATTTTTTATTTTTGTTGCAATCTTTTTATGTTTTATTTCTCCTGTGACAAACGGTGATGCAAAATCTTATCACGTTGTTCGTTCTGCTTATTGGGTTTTAAATTCTTCAATAAATCATTTTGATACTGCAAATATCAGAAATTTAATTTTTCCGATAAATTCAGAAATTATTTATGCGTGGATAATATTGTTTACTAAAAAAGCATTTTTACTTGGTTTTGTATCATTAATTTCTTATTTTGTTTACTTAACTTCGTTGTATCAAGTTATACACAAGACGTTGGGTTATTCATTAAGAAAGACTTTATGGGTAATATTTATTGTAAGTTCTTTTGCAGGTGTTATTTCGTATGTAAGCAGTACCCAAACTGATTTAATAATAGCAACATTAGTTTTGACATCTATTTATCTATTTTTAGATAGTTTTACACAAAAAAATAACGTATCTGTTTTCATGTCGTCATTATGCTTGGCATTAGCTTTGGGTGTGAAATCAAGTGCGTTTTTCTTGTTCCCTGCAGTAGGATTGTTTTTTATATTTTTGGCTGTAAAAAATAAAAAATTAAAAACATTGTTACTATTTTTAGGGTTTGGTGCTTTAAATTTTATATTAATCAGTGCATATAATTATGTTTTGAATTTTATGCAATTTAATAATCCTTTAGGTTTTGAAGGCGCTATTATTGCACATAAAAATATTTATGGCATAAAAGGATGCTTGGCAAGTTTGGTTAGACATTTCTTTTTGCTTTTTGATTTTACTGGATTTAATTTATCTGCAATTTGGGCAGTAAATATTTTAAATTTTAAGATGTTTTTACTTAATAGTTTAGGATTAGCTCAAATACCTGAAGGTATTTATTCTTTGACTGAATCGACAGGTGTGAACAATACTCTTTCTGAAGTTTTAGTTGGATGTGGAGTTTTAGGTTTTGTATTGTATTTACCTTGTTTATTTATTTCTATTGTAATGCCTATTTTTAAACGTGATAAAAAAACTATTTTAAATTTTTGTTTTAGTTTTATTTTTGTAATTTCATTTGTAACGATGTCGGCATATTTAGTTTATATGATATTTAATGTTAGATTCTTAAATTCTTTTGTTCTAGTTTCAGCTCCAGTTCTGTCATATAGCTATATCAAAAGTAATAAAAATATTTTTAAATGGTTCATAATTTTTATTGCTTGTTTTTACCTAACTTGTGTTTCAACACACCTTTGGGCAAGGCCATTTTATAAGATATTTTCAGAAATTATAACAAATAGAGCAAAAATTTCTGATGTTCAATATACAATGGATTGCTTAAATTGGGATACAAAAGAAGTCAATTATGATAAGATGTGTCAACTAGAAGCACTTATTGATTATAACTTTAACGATAAGAATAATAAAATTTTGTTTTTTGCTGATTCTTCAGCAATGACTTTAAGGTTTGTTCTGAAAAATATCAATGGTGCAAACTTTGATATCAAACTTATTGAAGACTTGGATAAAATAAATATTGATGATTACAATATTCTAATCTTACCTAAACATCATCAAGACATTACATTTATCGAAAAATATTCACCAGAAAAAATAAAATATGATGTAATTCATAGAAAAAATGGTAGTATAGAGATTAATTTTGACAATCCAAATGACGAGTATGTTTGTATGTATACAGGTATTGACAAGAAAATATTGACTAGAGATTCTAAAGAAATTCCTTATAACGAATTTTGTAATTTTTCAGCAAACTTTTTGGCAGGTTATAAGCTAGAACCTGTTATGGAAATTGAAAAATATATTTTCTTCGTAAACAAAAGAAATTTACCAAGAACGGAGAAAATTCGTCAGTTTGGTTTATAGTGGGAGAAATTAAATGGTATTATTTTTTATATCTTTAGTATTTATATTGATATCAAGTTATTTTTTATCGGCGATATTGGAACGTCAAGATACTGCAAAATCTTTTATTTATTTTGCAATAATATCATTTTCTCAAATTGTTTTAACAACAGAAGTACTTTCATTATTTAAGCAATTTAAAGAAGTTCCATTTTTAGTTTTAAATCTTTTATTTTTTACTGTTATTACTTTTTTATGGATAAAAAAAGGTTTTCCAAGTTGGAAGTTTGAATATAAAGAACATTTTATTCGTTTGAAAAATTCGTTAATGTTAGATAAATCATTGCTTGTGCTATTTTTTGCATGGGGATTTTTCATGTTGGTAACTTTGTTTTTATGTTCTGTTTCAACAGTTACAGACGGCGATGCAAAGTCTTATCACGTAGGTCGTGCGGCATTTTGGGTTTTAAATTCAACTGTCAATCATTATCCAGCAATTGATGTTAGAGCTTTGATTTTTCCAATAAATTCAGAAATTGTTTATTCTTGGATAATTTTGTTTACTAAAAATCTTTTATTCTTAGGATTTTTATCATTTATTTTTTATTTTGTTTATATAACAAGTTTATACAAAATTGTGCATAATTTAATGGGCTACTCATTAAGAAGAACTTTATGGGTCGTTTTGATTGCAAGTTCTTTTGCTGGAGTTTGTGCTCAAATTTCAAGTAATCAAACTGATTTGGTAATAGCTTCACTTGTGACATCAAGTATTTATCTTTTTTGGAGTAGTTTTAAAGATAACAAAACTGTTTCAATAGTAATATCGTCGCTTTGTTATGCTCTTGCAATTGGAACAAAAACTTCTGCGGGATTTTTAATTCCTGCAGTTTTAATCTTCTTCATTTATCTTTCATTAAGATATAAAAATTTCAAAAATTTGTTGAAATTTTTGA
>CALBKW010000064.1 GCA_937895785.1 uncultured Candidatus Melainabacteria bacterium
GGATCGGCAATTTCATCAAGTCTTTCACTTCCAACTTGAGCAAGCCACATTTTAAAGGGTTCTGCTTTTGGCGAAGGAATAGATTGAACCAATCTTAAAAGCCATTTTGTGTTTAAGACATCAGTGCCCCTTTCTTTGCCATCTTGTGCTTTCATTTTCAACTGCACGAGTATTGCTCAAACCAAACAGATAATCTAAAGAACAATCAAAATACTTTGCAATTCAATGTAACATCAATAGTAGGAATGGAGCGTTTTAAATATCTACTATATATAGCGTTTGGTATAAATATTTTAGACGACATCAACTTCACATAAAAAATTAAAAAAACATATTATGGTTTAGAATATCAAAGGAGGTAAAAATGTCAATAATTTGGGGAAATTGTAGTTGCGGAGATATACCAAGACCTTTCAACACTGCAACAACTGGAATCAGTTTGCGTGGTCCAATTGGTCCTACGGGTCCAACTGGGGTAACTGGTCCTACGGGTCCAACTGGGGTAACTGGTCCTACGGGGCCAACCGGTCCAACCGGTCCAACGGGTCCTGCTGGAGAAGACGGGATTGACGGGGAAACTCCAACTTTAGAAATTGGAACTGTTACAACTGGCGAACCAGGGACACAAGCATCTGCAACTATCACAGGTACACCACCTAACTATGTGTTGAACTTAACAATACCTAGAGGTGCTACTGGATCAGGGGGCTAAAAATTATTTTTAAATTTAGTAAATAACATTAGAGATTTTTATGTTTTTGTGAAATGACTAAAATTGGATGCTGGCTAACACCACTAATTAAACGCTAAGCGACAACTTTAAGAAAAAACAAAGCAAATTTGTTGTTCAAATTTGCTTTGTTTTTTTAACATCAACCTTTTTTAACCTTATTCTAATTGTTTGGAACAGTAATTTCTGGAACATTAACATAATCAAAAATCAATTTTCCTCTAGCCCCAATATCTATGTTTACTAAAAATATTTCTTTAACTCTAAGGTCAGCACTTATTGTTGCATCTACTCGAAAAGGACTACTGCTAACTTGACAAATGTAAGACAATTTATATTCATTATTTACAAAATCTACACTTGTTTTTTGTGAAACATTGCTTAGATTGATTGTAGAATACCATTCTATATCAGTTAATTTAAAATCTGAATCTTTAACTTCATTATTATAATAACTTTTGTGATTTATCAAATCGTAAATAACTTCATTCTCTTTATTAATAAATTTAAGATATTTGCCATTTTTAACATAATCATATAATGCATCTCTCCATTCATTATCAACGTTTTCTTGAGCTTTAAGATAAAATTTTGATTCATTTAAAAAATTTATTGAAACATTGTTCATTATTGTATCAAAATCTTTAATATATACTTTATAAGCCACTTTTATTTCTTTTTCGTTATATGATATTGTTAAAGTTTTTTCGCCCACAGTTGTTGTGTCAAATCCAGTTATCATATCGTATGATATTGTTATTTCTTTTTGACTATCATCATTGTATGTTAATACAAGTTTTGCATCGTTTAAGTCTATTTTTTCATTTATTGCATATTCTGTTTTTATTTCTTTGCTTAAGCCAATATTAATTAATTCTTTTTCATTACCTTGGCAACCTGCAAAAGAAAAAACGCAAGCAAAAAACCCAAAAGCCAAAACTATTGATGTCATTATTTTTGTTAATTTTTTCATCTTTTTTCTCCTCTTATGAATTAAAATTTTTTTTATCAACAAAAACGATTATATATCCCCCCCCCGCGTTGTCAAGCAAATTTTTAAATTATTTAAAAACTAAATTTTTTGATATGAAATTATTACTATTTTTAAAAATATAAAATGCTTTTTTAAATAATTCATTTTTATATTAAATGCGATGTTATAACCGCCCGTTGTAAAACATTATTTTTGTTGATAGATTAGAGCACTTGTAAAATGAGCAACAGATAGAATTTTTTATGCTGGGTATATGTATGATTGTTTGTAAAAACCACAAATCAAAAAAATCATGATTTCTGTAAAAAATATCTCAAAATGTAAAAAAAACAAATTTGAAATAAATAAAATATTAAAAAGAGAAAATTTTCCAATAATTTATAACGATTTAGTGCAGATATAAAAAAAAGAGATAATAATAGCCGTAACCATGTCATCTCTTAAAATGAATAGAAATACATTTTATAAGCATATAAAGTATTTTATTCTTTTTTATCTTTTAATTTTTTTACCATTTTATCAAAGTCAGAGTTAATGATCTGAGTTATGTTAAATATATCATACTCGAATTCTGCTTTTAATTTGGCATCTTGCATTGAAATTTTACCTTTATCTGGAAGAATCTTGTACTCATTAAAAGATAAGAATTTGTCTACGCTTTTTGTAAATTGTTCCATAGTAAATGTATTTTCTCTTTCAATCAAACCTTCAATATAATCAAAATAACTTGACACTGTTCTTTCTAATCTTTTGATTTCTCTTTCTTGTAAATAGTTTTTAGCTACTGAAACATCTGACTTTAAAAGTCTACCATCAGGCGAGTTTTTCCACACAGTCAATCCCATTTTTTCTTTTTTGTGATCTGCACTAGAATAAATTATTTCTGCGGCAGTTTTATTGGTTATGGCATAATGAAATTTATTTTGAATAGTTGCGTAAAAAGTTTGAGCTATTTGTGAATTTTTTTCATAATCCAAACTACATTCGGCAAAGATATCAGTTATTTGTTGCCAAATTCTTCTCTCACTTGCTCTGATAGAACGAACTCTTTCAAGTAATTCTTTAAAGTAATCTTTGCCAAATAGAGCTTTACCTTGTTTTAACCTATCATCGTCAAGAACAAAACCCTTAATCATATATTCTTTTAAAGTATTTGTTGCCCAAATTCTAAATTGAGTGGCCTTTGCAGAATTTACTCTATATCCAACTGAAATTATAGCATCTAGATTATAAAATTGAATCTGTCGATTAACTTTTCTTGTCCCCTCCGTTTGAACTACCGAGATTTCCTCGGCAGTTCGATTTGGATCCAACTCATTTTGATCGTATATATTTTTTAAATGTAATGACACATTGTCAGAAGTACAACCAAATAATTCTGCCATTCCTTTTTGAGTTGTCCAAATTGTGTCATCTTTTACAATAACATTTACATTCTCGTCATGATCTGGAGTTTTATATATTAGAAACTGCAATTCGTTATTCATTTAAAATACCTCTTTTAGTAAGCTACTATAATAATAACACAAGAACTCTTTATTTGTATCACTTTTTTTCAAAAATGATGTTTTTTTATTCACTATTATGACAATTTGAACGTATTTTTGTTTATTTAACACAAATTTTGCCAAATTCATAATTTAAACAAGGGGATAATTTTGTGGCAACTATTAGTTTATGTATGATTGTTAAAAATGAAGAAAGTGTTCTTAAAAAATGTTTGTCTTCTTGTAAAAATTTATTTGATGAAATAATAATTGTTGACACAGGGTCTGATGATAGTACAAAGTGTATAGCTAAAATGTTTACAGATAAAATATTTGATTTTAAATGGGAAAACGATTTTTCAAAGGCAAGAAATTTTGCGTTTAGCAAAGCCACATGTGATTATATAATGTGGCTAGACGCGGATGACGTTATTCCAAAAAAATCTTTAACAAAATTATTGGATTTAAAAAATTTTTTAAGTAAAGATGTCTATATGTTAAAATATAATATAGCATTTGCAAACAACAAACCAACTTTTTCATATTATAGAGAACGTATAATGAAAAATTGCAATAAAGCGTTTTGGCAAGGAGCGGTGCATGAATGTATAACTCCTTTTGGAGAAGTTGAAAGGCTAAATATTGCCATCGACCATAAAAAGACAATAAATACACAAAGTGATAGAAATTTAAAAATTTATGAAAATCTATTAAAAAATAGACCTCTTTTTCCTAGAGAGCAATATTATTATGGACGAGAACTTTATGACCATAAAAAATTTAGCAGTTGTGTTAAAGTTTTAAAAAATTTTGTCAACAGCAAAAATGGTTGGGTAGAAAATGTAATTGACGCTTTATTTTTAATTTCAAATTGTTATCAATTCTTAAATAAAGAAGAAAAACAATTTGACAGTTTAATTGAAACATTTAAGTATGATTCACCTAGGGCAAATATTTGTTGTAAACTAGGGGATATAAACTTAAAAAACAAAAAATATACTCAAGCTATTGATTGGTATAAAATTGCCATTAAATGCGAGGACGTAAGTTTAAAAGGTGGATTTGTAGAATCCTTTTATTATAACTATTATCCTTATTTGCAGTTATGTTATTGTTTTTTCTGCTTAAATGATATTAAAAATGCCGAAAAATACAACAATTTAGCAGGAAAAATTTATAAAAGCGATATTTATTTAAATAATAAAAATTATTTTGAAAATTTGTAAAAATTCATAAAAAATAGGTTAAAAATACCTATTTTTATTAATTTAAATGCTAAAATTCCACATACTTACTACACTTTTGCTATTTTTTTTGTAAAACTTACATAATATTAAACGTTTTTTGTAAAAAACAATTTGATTATTTTACAAATATGATTTATTATAAAATTATGAACAAAAGAATGTTGTTGTATTGTACAGATGATATAGAATATGAGCAAAATTATTTAAAAAGTTTAAATATTTATCGTCAAACAGAAATTTGTTGTGACGTTTTTAATATAGTTAAAAAAATAAGCAATAATATTCGTTTATTGCTTGTGGGCAAAAATGACAAATTAGATAATACAACGCTCGAAAAATATATACCTAAAGAGAATTTGCCTCAAATTATTGATATTGAAGACATAAAATTTTTAAAAAATAAGAATAAAACAATCTTTAATAAAAATATTTTTACCATAATTGATAATTATCTTTACTCAATCAATATTCCTCCAATAAGTTTTGAGCAAAAAATCATTAGATATTCACTTTATGCTATGGCTAAATATCAAATGGATTCATTTAACTATAAAACATTAAAAGTGATTTGTGCTCTTTTAGGTCATGATTATAGTAGAACTATAAAATCCTTAAGACTTTTTATTCAAAAAAAATTTAATCAAAATGAATTAAATTTTTCTGAAAAACGAGTTATTATTAATTTTATTGAAAATTGTTATTTAGAACTAAAAAATAATTGGGAAAAATTTAATAGCAAAAATTATATTTTTTACTTTAATTAAATTTTCCAATTTTTATTAACATCCAGCGTCTTTTGAAAATAACTTTGTCGCTTTTAGACAATCAGATAATACAAAAAATGTGCTATAAAGAATTTGAATTTATCATTTTCTTTATAACACATTTTATTTTTGGTGACCTCGACGGGAATCGAACCCATAACTACGCCGTGAAAGGGCGTTGTATTAACCTTTTTACCACGAGGCCAAATCTGGTGGCGACGAGTAGGGTCGAACCACTGACCTTACGGGTATGAACCGTACGCTCTAGCCAACTGAGCTACGTCGCCAAATCAAGTTACTTGTTTATTATACTTATATAGACATATTTTGTCAACACTTTTTTTAAAAATTATTTATTGCCCAAAAAAATTATTTTTGACAATATAGATTTATTTAGCAATTTTTACACTTTTTTATTTAAAAATTTAATTTTTTTCTCAAATTTTACGTTATTTTTTAAAAAACAGCATTTTTGTGATTTTTTATTAAATTTTTTAAATAATTTTTATATTCAGACTTAAAGCGTAAAATCACAACTTATCACAATATACAAAATCTTCCTTTTTAAAAATGTATTAAAACAAGAATTACAGTTTATAAAATCATATTGTTAAATAGTTATTCAATAAAATTATGATTCATAAAGCATTTTTAGTTTTTTATTTGATTCAATTATAAATTCCTTCAGCATAGTTTGTCTTTGAATAGTGTTTACATTTGATATCATACGTCTTAGATTTTTTTTACTGCCTACAAGCACAACCATTTTTTTCGCTCTAGTTATTGCAGTGTAAATCAAGTTACGATTGAGTATAATTGCAGGTCCACTAATTACTGGTATAACAACTATATCAAATTCACTACCTTGGCTTTTATGAATAGTGATAGCATATGCTAAGTTTAATTCACCAATTTCAGTTCTTTGATATATACATTCCCTTCCGTCTTCAAACCATACTTCAGTTTCGCCTGTACCTTGATTAATTTTATGAATATACCCTATATCTCCATTAAAAACACCGCTACCCTCTTCCACTAAAGGTCCAGTTTTACGCTTCCACATTAAATCATAATTGTTAGAAGTTTGCATAACCTTGTCACCTTCTCTAAAAATAGTTTTACCTATCAATAATTCAGACTTACCATATCTTGATGGGTTGATTTTGTCTTGTAAACTGGTGTTTAAATTCAAAGTTCCGCTTGCGCCAGCCTTTAATGGTGCTAAAATCTGTATTTTGCTAGGTTCTATTTTCGCAAAATTTGGAAGACGCGTTGTTACTAAATTTATAATAGATTCTTTAATTTCATTGGCGTCTTCATGTGATTCAAAAAAGAAGTCATTTGACGTATTGTCAAAAACTGGCATTTCTCCGTTATTTATTAAATGAGCATTAGATACAATAAGACTTTTTTCATTTTGTCTAAAAATTTTTGTAAGATAGGATACTTTTATAATACCACTATCCAAAATATCACCAAAAACATTTCCAGCGCCTACACTAGGCAGTTGATCTTTGTCACCCACCAAAATTAATTTGCAATCACTTGGAATCGCTTTTAGCAAACTGTTCATAAGAACTACATCAACCATTGATACTTCATCCACAATTACAGCATTTGCATTTAATGGATTTTGCTCGTTGTATACAAAGGTCTGACCATTGCCTCTAAAATTTATTTCAAGGCCTCTATGTATAGTCTTTGCTTCACGCCCTGTACTTTCACTTAAGCGCTTACTAGCCCTACCGGTTGGCGCTAGCAACAAAACTTTATTGTTATTTTGAACTAAAATATCCAAAATACATTTTATAATGGTTGTTTTTCCAGTTCCCGGTCCTCCGGTTATAACACTTACACCACTTTTAAGAGAATTTTCAATAGCTTGCTTTTGTTGTTCGTCAAATTTTATTTTATTTATACTTTCAAAAAAAGAAATATCTTTAGCAAAATCTGTTTCAGTTGTTTTAGCACTAATATTTAACAACGATAATTTTTGAGCCACGGAACTTTCAGTAAAATACATTTTTGTAAGCATTATTATTTCCTGACCAGATTTTGACCTAAAAATGGATAAAGTTTTATCATATCCCATATTATCCAGTACTTCTTCAAATTTTGAGCTGTTACTTTCTAAATTTAAGCCTAAAAGAGTACTAATATTTTCTAACAACTGCTTTTTGTATATAAACGTATTGCCATTTTTTTCGCTATTATCAATTATTGTATGTACAATACCCGCTCTGATTCTAAATAACGAATTTGAGGCAATGCCTAAATTTTTAGCTATATTATCTGCCGTTAAAAATCCTATCCCTTCTATATCTTCAACTAGCTTGTATGGATTTTTTCTAACAATTTCAATGGTTTTATCACCATATGCATTATAAATTTTAATGGCCATATTAACTGTAATGTTATAATTTTGCAAAAACATAACAGAATTTTGCATTTTTTTAATACTGTTAAATGCGTCTGAGATATTTTGGGCTTTATTTTTGCTAATACCACGGATTTTTGCTAATTTTTCTGGATTATATTCGATAATGGTTAATGTATCTTCCTTAAATTCATTAACAATTAATCCCGCCGTTATTGGTCCAATTCCCTTAATCAATCCACTAGATAAGTATTTTTTTATACCATTTAATGTGCTTGGATATATATTTTCATATTGAGTAAATGATAACTGTTCTCCATACTTTGTGTTAACCAAATTTCCTTCTACTTTCAAGCATTGTCCAACCCTTGCATCACTTAATGTTCCAACAATAGTTGTATATTCATCAAATCCATTTTCATTATGCAACAAAATAGCAACGGTATATCCGTTGTCTTCATTTCTAAAAATAATCTCCTCTATTGAACCTTCAATAACCATATATTATTTATTATAAACAATAAATAAACAAAAGTAAAATAATTAGTAAAAATATTAAAAAACTGAAAAAACCAACATTTGCTTTAACTGATAGCCATTAATCAACTATAATAAATGTTTCACGTGAAACATTTTAATATTTTTTTTAGAATATTGTTCACAAAGTATAAAATATATGTTATAATCATTTTAAAATAGCAAAAGATTTGTTTAACCAAAGAAGACTAAAACATTTCTGTATAAAAACTAGTTGACACAACAACAGTTTTACTTCGCATGTCATCTTTTTACAATTTTTATTGCTATTTTTATGTAATATATAAAATACGGAGGTGTAAATTGGGCAAAATTATTGCTTTTGCCAATCAAAAAGGTGGCGTTGGAAAAACAACTACTTGTATTAATTTGGCATCATTTTTAACTCTATTAGGGCAAAAAGTACTTTTGGTAGATATGGACCCTCAAGGAAATGCTTCAAGCGGAGTTGGAATTGAAAAAAATAAAGAAACAAAAACAATGTATAACCTTATTATAAAAGAAAATTATATTGATGAAGTTATACAGCACACATATCTAAACAACCTAGATATCATTCCGGCAACAGTAGATTTGGCTGGTGCTGAAATAGATTTAGTAGAAATGCAAAACAGAGAGAATGTTGTTAAAAACATTTTGGATAAAGTAAAAGATAAGTACGATTACATATTTATAGATTGTCCACCTTCTTTAGGTTTAATCACTGTAAATGCTCTTACCGCTTCTGATTCGGTTATTATACCATTTCAATGTGAATTTTTCCCACTTGAAGGATTAACTCAATTAATGAACACAATAAGACTTATAATTCATCATTTAAATCCAAATTTGCAAATTGAAGGCGTTGTGATGACAATGAAAGACAATAGGTCAAACTTAGTTGCTGAAGTAAGCAGAGAAGTAAAAAAGTTTTTTGGCGATAAAGTATACAGCACATACATCCCTAGAAATATTAAATTAGCTGAAGCACCAAGCCATGGAGAAACAATAGCAACGTACGATATCAATTCTAAAGGCGCAAACGCATATTTAGACCTTGCGTACGAATTTTTAGATAGAAATAATGTAAAATATAAAAAACCAAACAAAAGAGAATTAAAGGAGAAAAAACAAAATGACAATTAAAAAAACAGGTCTTGGCAAAGGTTTAGGCGCGTTACTTTCTGCATATGATGATTATGATGATACAGTAAAAAACACAGACGCTAACCCTACAAATGAAATTGATATTGATAAATTAATCCCAAACCCCAATCAACCAAGAAAAAAATTTGACGAAGTAGCATTAAACGAATTAGCTAATTCAATAAAAATACATGGAATTATTCAACCTTTGGTGGTTAATGATAATAAAGACGGCACATACCTTATCATTGCAGGTGAAAGAAGATACAGAGCTTCCAAATTGGCTGGTTTAAGCAAGGTGCCTTGCATAATTAAAGATTATTCTGAAAAACAAATAAAAGAAATATCTATTATTGAGAACTTGCAACGTGAGGATTTAAACCCAATTGAATCTGCAAGAGCTATACGTCAATTAATGGACGAATACAAAATGACACAAGAAGCGGTAAGCGAAAGAATTGGCGTAAGTAGACCAAATATAGCAAACACATTAAGATTGTTAAGCCTATGCCCTGAAGTTATCACGTTGGTTGAAAACGGAAAACTATCAGCTGGCCACGCAAGATGTTTAGTTCCAATACAAGACTATGACATACAAATTAGGCTTGCGTTATCCGCTTCAGACAATAAAATGACCGTTAGAGATGTTGAAAAAGCAGTTAAAAATATATTAAAACCAAAAGACGGGAAAGTAAAACTTCCACAAGAACAGAGCATTGAATTAAAAGAATTAGTTAATGAAATGCAAAGAACCTTTTCGACAAAAGTTTCAGTTATAGGTAACGATAAAAAAGGTAGAATTTATATTGATTATTATTCAAGAGATGATTTAGATAGAATTGCCGAAATGATAAATTTACTAAAAACAAAAAAATTAACTTTAAAAGAGTTAAGCGAGTTTAACAAAAGAAAGTAGTAACGCACACCACATTTATATGCAATGCAAACAACTATTACACAATTATAGAGCCTTTACAAAAAAAATGTTTCACGTGAAACATTTTTTTTATTATCAAGAGAAAATTAGCTTGTCAATCATAATTTGACAAAAACAAATAAAAATAAGGATAGGCAATGATCTTTTTGCAGTCTAAAAAGCAAGCACCCACAATAATCTTGTTATTATAGCATAATTAATTACTAAATTTCTGCATCCCATAAAAACAAGGCAAAACTGCATATTCTTACCTTGCTAATTGAGCAAAACTATGTATTTTTACACAATCCTACTACAACATCCACTATTACCACCCCAATTAAAGCCATTATTGCCAAACAAAATTAAAGCAAAAAGTATTATAATGGTGGTGTTATTTGCCAAATTAATATCATTAGCATTTGCAAATAAAGCAATTAAAATTAACAATAAAATTTCTTCAGTTGAATTATTCATACAAAATCCCCCTTTTCGACCTAAAAACATTTTCTTCAACAAAATAGTTTCAAAAAAACTTTTTCTTAAACCAAATAAATGTATTATATTAAATGTACATATAGATTTTATCTTGCTTCTTGCTTTATATATGACATTAAAGATAATTTTGTTACTAAAATAGGAGGAGAATATGAATTATATTTTACTAAATAAGGTGGAAGAAAATGAAATAGCAAATTATATGCCATCAGACAAAAAATTAAAGGATATGGCCTGCTTTTTTCAAAACTTTGCAGATTCAACGAGGTTGAAAATTATATCGGCGCTAAGCATTAATGAACTTTGCGTCAATGATTTATCTAGTGTTTTAAACATAAACCAGACAACGATAAGTCATCAACTTAAATATTTAAAAAATCAAGCCATTGTGGAATCAAAAAGGGAAGGGAAAATTATTAAATATTCTCTGCAAAATCAATTTATTAATGAACTTATGAATTATGCAATAGAAAGTCTAAAACAAATTAATTTTTAAATTTGCTAGCAAAATTATTATTTATGTGATATCATAATACATAAATATCTATTAGAATTTTAATTAAACCAACTAATACAGTTCTAGTATAACAAGACATCAATTTGAAAACAATTGTCAACAGAAAAAGTTGCCATTTGATTTGTTGTGTCTTAAGGCAACAAAAGAGAGGGGGAGAGCAAATGAAAGGTAAATTGATTGTTTTAGAAGGAACAGACTGTTCTGGCAAAGAAACTCAAAGCAATTTGCTTGTGGAACAATTAAATAGAAGTGGATTTAAAACTGCAAAATATGCTTTCCCTAATTATAATTCACCAACTGGGAAAATTATTGCAGGTCCATATTTAGGTAAAAAAGGTTTTGAACCGGCAGTTTTCCCTGAAGGCGCAAGCAATGTTGACCCTTATTGTGCATCTCTTTTATTTGCTATGGATAGAAAATACAACATTAAAGATGTAAACAATTTATTAAATAGTGGCATTAATGTAGTTTTAGATAGATATATTGACTCCAATATGGCACACCACGGAGCAAAACTTGATAAAAAAGAAAGAGATGATTTTTATAATTTTATAGAAACTCTAGAGTATCAGTTACTGAAACTACCCAAGCCTGATTTAGAAATATTTTTGCATATGCCTATTTGGGCGAGTAAAATTTTAAAATCGAAAAGGGCAGAAATCCCCGACCAGCACGAAAAAGATGAAAAATATCTGGTAAAATCGGAAGAAGCCTATTATGAAATTATCAATAGACATAAAGTAAAAATAATTGAATGTACACACAGCAATAATATAAAAGATATTAATGAAATTAATAAAGAATTATGCAATATTGTTTTAAAGAATTTAAACGAAAAACCATAAAAATTATTAAAAATTCTAATAAAAACTTTAAAAATTACATTAATTAACTGGATAAACTACTAAAAATGAAAAATATATTAATTGTTGATATGCAAGTAGGATATCTTAACGAAGATGCTAACAAAATAGTAAAAAATCTTAATAAATATTTAAAAAATAATAAATTTGGAACTGTTTTATATACAAAATTTATAACTAATCATAATGGAACGTCTTTTAAAAATATCCACTGGTTTGGAATCTATGATAAACTTGATAGAAAATTAGCTGTTAGAAAATTGCAACAGGGAAAAGTATTTGATAAAAAATGTCATGGTTTAACACCTCTTATTATTAATTATCTTACCGATGAAAATGTTAAGGAAATTGAAATATGCGGTGTAAATAATGACAACAATTTTGAATTAATACTAGCACAGCTAAAACAGTTAAAAATAAAACCTATAATTTTAAATAATTACATAATTAACAATGAAAATTGTTGTACGGACAAAGAACCCACTAACGATTCCATATATAAAACATTGAACGGATTTTATATAGGAGATATGTTTTCCAACGACTATAAAGAATATACAGATGAAACAATTTTATCCTTTGCATTAATCGAATGGCTGTTACATACCCAAAAAACCACACAAGAATTTCAAACAATTTTAGCTTACTATTATAAATTATATCCCAACAAAAACCATATCTATGACGATAAGTTTGCATTATGGCTTGAAAATGGATGTAGAAATTTTAGGATTTGTGAAGATTTTGATGGAGCAAAATATTCAACGCCAATTGGATTTTATTCTAAAACCATATCTGAAATAGATGAATTAATAGAAAAATGTCTTTCAGTTACGCATAATACAATCGAAGCAAAATTATCCGCAAAAATTATTTGTTATTCTATATTTTTATTAAGAATAAATACATACAAAAAAGATTTATTAAGTAAAATAAATGCAATTTTTAACTTAAATATTGAAGAAAATTTAAAAAATAATATAAATTTATATGAAAACGATAAAAATGCTATAAATATGGCTAAAATTGTTTTGTGTATTTTTGTCACGTCAAAAACCTTTACTGATGCCATTAAAATTGCAACAGAAGTTAAACAAGACGGAGCAATACTTTGCACAACTTGCGCCTTATGTGAAGCATACTACAAAGATGTACCTGCAGATATTATTTTTAATTGCAGAAACAATCTGCCAGAAAAATTTAAAAACTTACTTATGGAATTCAGTAAGGTAAAAAACGAGAAAATTTATTAAAAAAATAATTTTAAATATGTATATGTTTATGACAATAATATCAAGCGGCAAAGGGCAATTAATGCAAGAGATAGCACATTCCAGCATTATATTTTTATACCTCTTTTTGAGTTTCAAAACAATGCAAACCTTTTGGTCTATGCCCAGTAACACAAATTTTTAAATAAATTGCCGTATTTTACTTTTTTTAGTAGTTTTACCAAACATAGTATCCTTGATGAGTAATTTTTTAATAATTATTTGCAATTAAGAATTCTAAATGATATAATAAACAATATAATAAAAGGAGATAAAAAATGAAAAAGAAATACTTTAGTATTATCTGTACTGTTTGTTTTTTATTGTTAGTGATGACGTTAAGTGTAGGTTGTAAGACAGCGTTAAAAGACATTTATATTGTTGACACAAATAAAATACAAACAACATATTTTACGAGTGATCAATCATTCAAATTAAATGGTGCGGAAATAATGCTTGTTTACAGTGATGGAACAACAAAAAATACGGGCTTAGAATTAAGTATGATAAGTGCTTTTGATAACACAGCAGGTACACACACAGCGACAGTTACATATGAAGGTAAAACTACAACATTTCATTATACAGTCAATGCGGTAGCTGTGGAAAGGATAGAATTAATTAATAGTCCAAAAACTAACTATTATACAAGTTCAACTAATTATGAATTATCTTCAGCACAAGTAAGAGCATTTTATAATGATGGTGCAACAAGATATGTAAACTTGGAATTAGGCATGATAAGTGCTTTTGATAACACAGTAGGTACACACACAGCGACAGTTACATATGAAGGTAAAACTACAACATTTAGTTACACAGTCAATGCGGTAGCTGTGGAAAGAAT
>CALBKW010000065.1 GCA_937895785.1 uncultured Candidatus Melainabacteria bacterium
AATTTGAGTTTGACCTCTTGTGAATACTGCAGAACCGTGAGCTCTTGGAATTACACCAACTTCGCACCAAATTGGACGAACTTCATTTGGTTTTCTGCCGTCAGCTCTTACGTGTTCTTCAAGAATCATTTTACGCATAACTTTCTTTTCAGCAGCTTTAAATTCTTCTGCAACAAAGTCAATGCCTGTTTCTTCCATCATATTTAAGATTGGATCATCTTCTGGAAGTGACTCAACTTTTTCTTTAACTAATTTCTTAGCTTCTTCAAGTTTTTCTTGTCTATATGCTCTATCAAAGTTGTGGTAAGCATCGTGAATCATATCGCCAGCAACTTCTTGAATGATATTTTTCAATTCAGTTGTATCGTATGGATTTACAAATTCTTGTTTTTCTACACCGCATTCTTTAGCAAATGCAACTTGGTTGTCGCATTGTTTTCTGATTTCGCCTTGAGCAAATTCTACAGCGTTCATAATATCTTCTTCTGTAACGAATTTACAGCCAGCTTCAACCATGATTACAGAATCGTGTGTACCTGCAACTACGATATCTAAGTCAGATTTTTCAGCTTCTTGGTGAGTTGGGTTAGCAATAAAGTTGCCGTTTTCATCTCTACCAACTCTTACTGCACCGATAGGTCCTTCGAATGGAGCGCCTGATAACATCAATGCGTAAGATGCACCTAACATAGTTAATGTGTCAGGTTGGTTAACTTGGTCATAGCTGAACAATTGACCAACGATTTGAATGTCATTTCTGTATCCTTTTGGGAATAGTGGTCTGATAGGTCTATCAATTAATCTTGAGATTAAGATAGCCTTGTCGCTCGCTTTACCTTCTGAACGGTTGTAACCACCTGGGATACGACCGATTGATGACATTCTTTCCTCATAATCAATTAGCAATGGGAAGAAGTCAATACCTACTCGAGGTTCTTTGCTAACGCAGCAATGAACGAATACCATTGTGTCTCCACATCTAACTGTAACTGATGATGTTGCAGAGTTAGCGTATTTGCCTGTTTCGATTTCAACAACTTTTCCGCCAATTTCTAACTGCGTTTTCTTTGAATCTACCATTTTTTCTTTCCTTCTTTCTTGGGCTTCGTCTTTTCGCCCGTTTCGTCTTCTTTTTATTTTATGTTTAAATTATAACCTAAACAAAAATTTTTAACACTCTTGTAACGAAAATATAATAATAAGGCGGAGCCGTTCAATGAACGGCTCCGCCTTACAAAAAATAAATTTAATGTTTAGAACTAGTCTTTATTAAACATTTCTTTTTTTTCGTTGATGAAGTTTTGGATATTACCCATGATTTCATCACCTTTTTTTTGAAGTTCAGAAACTACGGTTTCTGCTTTTTCTTGAATATCTTTAACTTTTTCGTCTGTTTTATCTAAAACTTCTTTTGCAGTATCTGCAATCATTTCACGAGTTTCTTCACCTGATTTTGGAGCTAATAAGATACCTGTAATAGCGCCTAAAGCTGCACCTACTGTGAAACCTACTAAAAATTTTCCTGCTGATGACATATTAATTCTCCTTTACTATTAATTTTAACTTTATCATTTTAACCTGTTTTGCAAAGTTTTTAATTGCTAATTCAGGCTATTTTGAAAACATTTTTAATACTGTTGAAAAACCTTTTGTTAAGCCTTTAGCTAATGAACCAGAAAAGAATTTCAATTTTGATAATGTTGCTGTACTAAAGCCGAATACATTTTCAACGGTATCTCTCATTTTATCAATGCCTTTGTCAGTTGATTTCATAAAATCATTTACTGTATGCAAAGATTCATTCAACTCACGTAAAGTTGGACGTAATTCATTTCTTACAACTGTTGTTGTTTCATCGACATTTTGAGCTAATTTTGACAAATCAATAATCAACTTGATTAAAAATCCACCAACTACGACTAGCATAATGCCTGTTGCAACTGCTAAAAATGTTAAACCGTTATTCAAAATAATTTGAGATGTTTCCATTGTTTTTCAATCCTTTTCTTCTTATTAATTAATATCGTAATCTGTGTCTGCTTCTTCTAGTTTTTTAGCTTTTTCCATTTTTTCAGATTTTAAAGCGTTTGCAATGTTTTTAATTTTCTTTTCAACTTTGAATTTAACCAAATCAATTGCTTCAATTGCTTGTTTTTTAGCTGCTTTAACGTTTGGAGCTTGTGTTTCAATCAAGTTTTTGATTGTTTTTTCTAAATCTTTGCAAGAATCTTCACCTTTTTTAGGAGCTAAAAGAACGCCTGCAATTACACCGCCGACAACGCCAGCTAAAATTCCTATTCCAAAACTAAAATCGTCTTTTTTGTTGCACATTTTGAACCTCTACTTTCTCATTTTGAACTCATTGTAACATATAACTTCTTATCATACAAGGTTATACAAGACAATCAGCCCTGAAGGTATCATACATAACTAATAATAATTCTGCTAATAATATTTTTTTCTTAAATTTTGTTTTTTTGAAGAAAAACAACAAAATTCCAACCAAAGCACCCTTAATGATGTTTCGATAAAATTCACATCTGCGACGTAAAAATTCGCGTTTTTGTTGTTTCATTTGGCATTTGAAAGTACTTGCTACATCATAAATCGCTCTAAGTTTGAATTTTAGCGTATGGCGGTTAACTTTAAACTTTTCTGTCAATGCGTTAACCTTTTTATCCACATACATAATTCCCGCACATAAAACGATTACAGCAAATAATTCAAGTATAAAAAATATTACAAATATATAACTCATTTCTTTATTCTTCTTTTTTATATTATATTAGTATATGTATTATATAGTAAAAATAAAAAATTGAAATACTCAGAAAGAATTAATTTGTGAATAGATTAAAGTTTTATATATCAATCATCTTGGCTAGGTTAATCAAGCTACTAATTAAGATTGTCGGACGTTCTAGTGGAACTTCTTTTGTCGGAATGTTTACACTAAAAACTAATCCTGACTTTTTAAATCTTTGTTCAAAATACATTTTGCGTGAAAAAATTTCTGTAACAGGCACAAACGGAAAAACTACAACTGCAGGGCTTATAGCTCAAATTTTAGAGGCTAATAAAAAAGAAGTTATCCACAACGCTCAAGGTGCAAATATGCTGACTGGTATTGCAAATGTGTTTGCAACAACAGTTGTTCCGTCAAAACGTTACGACAACTGCGTTTTAGAATCGGATGAAGCATATCTTTCAAAACTTTATGACTACATGAAGTTAGATTATTTGGTTGTAACAAATTTATTCCGCGACCAACTTGACAGATATGGTGAACTTGATACCACCGCAAAGAAAATTCAATCAGCAATTGACAAAAATAAAGATTTAATCTTACTCTTGAACGCTGACGACCCACTTGTTGCAAATTTAGGACATGATAACAAAAAATTATTCTATGGATTTGAAAACATTGAATTTGCAGGAAAACATACAATTTCTCAAGCTCCAGCCGAAATGTTCAACTGTGTTTGCGGAAAGCCATTAGAATATTCAAAACGCTTCTATGCTCAACAAGGTCATTATTACTGTTCTTGCGGATACAAGCGACCTGAATGCGATTACCAAGCTAACGCAAAAATTTATGACGATTACATAGAAATTTCAGTTCTTCACGACGGTAAAGAAACGCATTATACATTCGATTCAATTGGCTTGTACAATGCTTACAATGCACTTGCCGCAATTTCTATGGCTTTAGAAATTGGATACACTCAAGAAGAAATACAAAACGCACTAAATACATACAAAGCGATGTTTGGAAGAGCCGAAAAGACTGAATTTAACGGACACAAAACAATTATTCAACTTATCAAAAATCCTGCTGGCGCAAGTGAGGTCTTGAAAACTGTTGATTTAAGTTCTAAAATATTGATAGCAATAAACGACAATTTTGCAGATGGTAGAGATGTTTCTTGGCTATGGGATGCAGAATTTGAATTATTGAAGGATACAGAAAAAACAATTATTACTTCTGGAATTAGAGCTAACGATATGGCTTTAAGACTGAAATATGCAGGAGTTCCTACCGAAAAAATTAAGGTTGTACCAGATTTATATGAAGCTGTTGAAGAAGCTTCAAGCTCAGAAGACAAAGATGAAAAAATTACAATAATGCCGTCTTATACTGCATTATTACAAATCAAAAATTACAAACGAGGTTAATTCAATTAATGCTTTTAAACGTTAACATCAATTATCTAGCAAATTTGAGAAACTCAATCGGTGGAAACGAGCCCGATTTATTGAAATGCGCCAGATATTGCGAACGTTCAGGTGCGGACGGAATTATAACATATATTTCAGACCTTACGGACAGTGTTAATACTTATGATATAAAAAATTTAAAATCACATCTTAGAACTAGATTTATACTAAAAATGCCAATGTCTAAAGAATATCAAAAACACGCACTAGACTGTGTTCCAGATATTGTTTGCATTGTTCCAGAAACAAATGAGCAATCCCCTTCAACAGGTTTTAACGTTTTGAAAAATCAAACAGAAATTAACGATTTTATGGTGCCTTTAATGTATGAAGGTTCTATGGCCTGTGTTTTGATTGAACCTCAAATAGAGCAAGTTCATAGCGCATACAAAGCTGGAATGCATTATGTAGAACTTAACACCGCAAAATATGCAGAAGCATTCAAAACAGGAAATTATGACAAAGAATTTAACGACCTAAAAGAAAGCGCAGTTCTTGCAAATACACTTGGTTTAAAGGTAATTTTAGGCAACGGTATAAATTACGTAAACGTTAGCAAATTAATGGAAATTCACGGAGTTTCGGAATTTAATATTGGGCATAGTATAACATCTAAAGCCATTTTTTCAGGTTTAGACAAAGCAATTAAAGATATGAAAGAGTTGATAGATGAAAAGTAGAGAAGAAATTGTAGAAGAAATGCAACAAGTTGTTGAACAAATGCGATTGGACGACTTGGAAGAACGCCCAGAACTTGAAGAAGAATACTTTGATTGCTCTTGTTGCGGTCAAACAAAATCTTATGCAGGTTCGATTCAATATGGTGAATACAGACTTTGCAATGATTGCGTACTTCTTGCCGAAACAGGATTTGCCTTAGGTAAAATAAAGGATGTTCAAGAACTTATTGATGCAATGGAAGATAAACGTCTTGAAGAACTTTGCAATTTCATTAAACAAGACGAAAAAAGTCAAAATAACTAACCTAAATTTTCAATTTGAGTATTAAGGTTCAAGTCAATATATTTATAAAAGTTTGTCAAAACACCTAGAGGGAAAAAGTAGTTGTTATCTGCAGGTACGACCTTTATGATAGCAGATTTTGCATCTACTTTTGAAACTGACACCATGAAATTTCTATTTGCAGCTCTAAACAAAATATAGCCATTTTTTGATTGAATTTCATCTATAAAGAATTTGTTAGCATTAATGCTTGCTAGTGCTAAAAAATACAATTTATCAACTGGAATCATATATTTTTTTGTGCATTTTTCAAATGGAATCATTTGTGGAACTGTTGGAGAAACAGCGGGTTGAGTTGTTTCTCTGTTCACGTTGATCGTCTGAGTTGCATTCAAACTTGAAAGTGGTTGAACCATAATTTGTTCAGCACAAAAAGCTGAACTTGAAAAGATTACAGCACAAAATATTAAAACTAACTTTATTGTTCTTTCCATGATTTACCCCAATTAATATCAACTAATAACGGTACTTTTAAGTCTGCAACATTCTGCATTTCTTTTTTTACTAGAGTTTTAACCTGTTCTAATTCATCAGCAACTACCTCAAACACAAGTTCGTCGTGTACTTGCATAACCATTTTTGATTTTAAGTTATTTTCTTTAAAAGCTTTATCAACATTAATCATAGCCATTTTTATTAAATCTGCAGCCGTACCTTGTAAAGGTTGATTAATTGCTGCACGTTCTGCAAACTCTTTTATCATTCGATTTGGGCTTAACAGTTCTGTCAAATAACGTTTTCTGCCAAAGATTGTTTCTACAAAACCGTGTTCATAAGCAAAAGCTACTGTATTATGCATATATGCTTGAACTTTTGGATATGTCATAAAATATTTATCAATAAAGTTTTGAGCCTCTTGAGCTGGAATATCAAGCGCCTTGGCTAAACCATAACGGGTTTGTCCATAAATGATACCGAAGTTTACAGCCTTTGCCTTGTAACGCATTTCTTTTGTAACCTGTTCAACTGGTACGTCAAATACTTTTGATGCTGTTAAACTGTGAACGTCGACATCTGAATTAAAAGCAGCAATTAGGTTTTCATCACCTGAAACATGTGCCAACAAGCGTAATTCAATTTGAGAATAATCTGAAGATAAAATAAAATTATTTTCATCTTCTGCTACAAAAGCATTTCTCAACTTATTGCCTTCCTCTGTTCTAATCGGAATATTCTGCAAATTAGGATTAGAAGATGATAAACGACCAGTTGCAGTAACTGTTTGATTATAAGTTGTATGGATTCTTCTATCCTTCAAACTAACCAAAAGTGGCAAAGCATCTGTATAAGTTGTTCTTAGCTTTGTATATTTTCTATAATCAATTAAATATTGGCAAATCGGATGTTCTGTGGCTAATTCTTCAAGAACTTCAACACTTGTAGAAGGTTTTGACTTACCGCGTTTTTTCTTCAATTGAATATTTAGTTTTTCATAAAGCACTTCACCAACTTGTTTGGGAGAGTTAATATTAAACTCTTCGCCAGCAATTTCATAAATTTTTGCTTGCAATTCTTCCGCTTTTTGGGTCATATACTCAGAAAGTTCGCTCATATAATCAACATCTAAAGCTACACCGTCATATTCCATTTGTGCCAAAATGTGTGTTAACGGCAATTCTACCTCATCATGAAGTTTTAATTCTTCTGACGATAAGTCTTTTAGCCAAAATTGAGTTAATTTGAAAATGCATTGTCTTGAGCATAAGTAATTAAATCACTTTGCGGGAGTTGTGCAAACTTAGTCTTCTTTGTTGGAAAATCTAATTCAAATGAAATGTGATTGATGTAATCCAATGCTTGAGCATTCAAATCGTGACTTCTATTCGGATTTTTAATATAACTTGCTAAAACTGTGTCAAAACTAACATTTTTCAATTCAATATCAATTGATTTTAAAATATTTATATCGTTTTTTGCGTTATAAGTATATTTTTTAAGATTTTCCGCTTCAAAAACTGGCTTCAAAATTTCAATAAAGTTATCTTTATTTGCAACATAAATCGATTTAATTTTACCTTCTTCGTCTTTGTAAGCTATTGCACAACCAATTAAATCAATAGTTACAGCATTTTCAAAATCCGAAACAAAGGTTATTGCAATTTCTTCTTTTTTCAATAATTCTTGAACTAAAGAGCTTAATTCATTTATGTCTGCAATTGTTTTACTTTCGTAAGTTTCTGTTTCAACTGTTTCTTTTACAGCACTTGCAAACAAACCCAATTGCATTTGAGGAGCATTATCTTCTTTAAATTGCACTAATGGTTTGTCCTCTTTTTGCTCGGGTTGTTTAGGTTTTACAGGTAACTCATCACAATTTTTGTCAAAAGTGCATAGAATATTGTCGATATTTTTCACAAAACTGTAGAATTGCATTTTTTTCAAATATTCTACAACTTTCGAAATTTCAGGTAATTCAACTTTTGTATCTTCAAAATCAAAATCAATATCTACATTTCTAACAATTGTTGCTAAATATTTACTCAATTTTGCATCTTCAATACCAGCTTGAAGTCTATTTCTAATTGCATTTTCTGGAATATTATCGATATCTTCTAAAATATCTTCTAAACGAGAATATCTTGTCAAAAGTTTTTGAGCAGATTTTTCACCAATACCTTTAACTCCTGGGATATTATCGGAAGTATCTCCTCGTAAACCTTTATAATCAATAACTTGGCTTGGCCAAACTCCTAATTTTTCGTGAACTTTGTACCAATCATATTCAATTAACTCACCTTTTGACGGGATTAAAACCTTAACCAATCCATCTCTATCAATCAATTGGAAAGAGTCTTGGTCACCTGTTAAAATAAGAGTTTTATGACCTAATTGGGCAGCTTTAGCTGTAATAGTGCCGATTACATCATCAGCTTCAAAACCTTCTTTTGTGTAAATTGGAATATTAAATGCTTTTAGTCCGTCAACAATCAAACCTAATTGAGTACGCAATGGATCGGGCATTGCTTCGCGATTTGCCTTGTACTCATGATACTTTTCAACACGGAAAGTTTGTCTACCAACATCAAACGCAACCGCAATGGCATCAGGCTTGATATCATTGTTCTTTAGTAAATCAAAAATTGATTTAAAAAATCCATAAACTGCCCACGTTGGAGTGCCATCAGAGGTCTTCATCCCTGTACGTTCTAACGCAAAATATTGACGGAATGCGAGTGCATGTCCGTCAATTAAAATTAAAGTCTTTTGTTGTTGATTTGCCATAATTTATGCAATTTCTTTCTTAGTGAATAATTGTTACTAAGTTGTCACCCTGAACTCGTTTCGGGGTCGCATTGTTTCTCTGGAAAGACCTTGCGATGCTGAAACAAGTTCAGCATGACATCAAGAATTATTACTTATGCAATTTCTTCTTTTACTTTTTTGTCTTTTTTGCTTGGAAGTTTGATTAACTCAGCCTTGTTACGGTTTACAACCATATCTTTTGTAATTGTAAACTTCTTGATATCTTCTTTTGTTGGAACATCATACATAACATCAAGCATAAGTTCTTCAACGATTGAACGCAATGCACGAGCACCAGTTTTACGTTTAATAGCTTCCTTAGCAATTTCTTCGATTGCTTCTGGTTCAAATTCCAAATCAACGCCATCCATTTTAAGCAAACATTGATATTGCTTGATAATAGCGTTCTTTGGCTCTGTCAAAATCATCTTCAATGTTTTTTCATCTAATTGGTCAAGAACTGCATAAACAGGAACACGACCGATAAATTCAGGGATTAAACCAAATTTTAACAAATCTTCTGGTTGTAATTTCTTCAACATTTTAGATTCTTCAGCTTCTTTTTCAGCTTTTGTTAAAGCTGGTTTTGAACCAAAGCCTAAAGAAGTACCATCATCAGAACGTCTTTCGATAATCTTATCTAAACCAACGAAAGCACCACCAACAATGAACAAGATATTGCTTGTATCAATTTGAATGAACTCTTGATGAGGGTGTTTTCTTCCGCCTTGTGGTGGAACATTAGCAACAGTCCCTTCAATCATTTTCAATAAAGCTTGTTGCACACCTTCACCCGAAACATCTCTTGTAATAGAAGTGTTTTCAGATTTTCTAGCAATTTTGTCAATTTCATCTATGTAGATAATACCTGTTTCGGCCTTTTGAGCATCAAATTCAGCGTTTTGGTACAATCTTAACAAGATGTTTTCAACGTCATCACCAACGTAACCAGCTTCAGTTAAAGTTGTTGCATCCGCTACTGCAAATGGAACATCTAATAATTTAGCCAAAGTTTGTGCCAATAAAGTTTTACCACTACCAGTTGGACCTACTAACAAAATGTTAGATTTTTGAATTTCAACTGGATTTTTATCTTTGTCTTCGTCTTTGTTGTGACGTAAACGCTTGTAGTGGTTATATACAGCAACGGCAAGCACCTTTTTTGCATCATCTTGACCAACAATGTGTTCATCTAGGTATGCTTTGATTTCATGAGGTTTTGGAATTGCTTTTTCTGCTGATTTTCCAGCTTTATCTTTAGAAGAACCTTCTTTTTCTTTATTTTCAAAAAATTCTTCGTCTAAAATCTCATTACATAACTCTACACATTCATCACAGATATAAACTTCAGGACCAGCTATTAATTTTTTAACTTGGTCTTGAGTTTTACCACAGAATGAACATTTAAGTCTGCTATCGTCGTGCTTAGCCATTATTTTCTCCTACTTTAAAGCATCTCTTGATACAACTTTATCAATCATACCGTATTCTAATGCTTCTGTTGGTGTCATGATATAGTCACGGTCAGTATCTTTTTCAATTTTCTTGATTGATTGACCAGTGTTAGATGCCAAAATTTCATTTAATGATTTTTTAATTCTGATAATTTCAGCAGCTTGAATTTCGATATCAGTAGCTTGACCTTGAGCGCCACCTAAAGGTTGGTGAATCAATACTCTTGAGTGAGGTAAAGCCATACGTTTGCCTTTTGTCCCTGAAGATAACAAGAAAGCACCCATTGATGCAGCTTGACCTAAGCAGATTGTAGAAACATCAGCTCTGATGTGTTGCATTGTATCATAGATTGCAAAACCAGCCGTTACAGAACCTCCTGGGCTGTTTATGTATAACATAATATCTTTTTCAGGGTTTTCACTGTCTAATAACAATAATTGTGCAACAACTAAGTTAGCAACCATATCGTCAATTTGAGTGCCTAAGAAGATAATTCTTTCTCTTAACAATCTTGAGAAGATATCAAATGAACGTTCACCTCTGCTTGATTGTTCAATAACTACTGGTACAAAACTCATTTTAAGTATTTCCTTTCTATATATTATAAATTATATTTATTTTTTAGTCGAATGACTTTTGAAAGATATCGCAACAAGTGCGGTATGACAGGAATATCAAATTCCGCCTCTATGTCACCCCGTTTAAGGGAAACGCATTGCAGGATCTTTTTTAACTATTCAGCCTTTTTAGCTTTTTTCTTGTCAGCTTTTGGAGCTACATAGTTCATTGTATTGTTTTTAATCAAGAAGTCTGTAACTTTTTCACTGATAATTTGTTGTGAAACTGAGCTTAGCATTGTTGGATTCATTGCTAATTGCTTCATAACTTCTGTTTTATCTAAGCCGTAAGCTGATTGCATTTCTGCAACTTTACCTTGCATGTCGTTTGCATCCATTGAGATATTTTCTAATTTAGCAATTTTATCGATTACCAAAGTATTTTTAATTCTTTTTAAAGCATCAGCTTTAATAGAATCAATAATTTCGTCTTCACCTTGTTGAGCAACAGCTTGTTCGTAAGTAAAACCTTGGCTTGCTAGACGTTGTTTGTAATCAGCCAATAACATTTGTTCTTCTCTTTCAATCATAGAAGGTTGAACGTCAATTTCAACATCAGCTAAGATTTTATCGAATACTGCTAATTCAGCTTTACGTCTATCGCGTTCTTCTTTATCTTTTTGTAAGAAATCTTTAATATCTTTTTCTAATGCTTCAACGTTATCAAAGCCAATTTTCTTAGCAAATTCATCGTTTAATTCAGGACGAACTTTTTGTTTAATTTCATGAATTTTGATTTTAAAAGTTGCTGGAGCGCCTTTTAATTTATCTTCGTGATAATCTTCTGGGAAGTTTACATTAATTTCAAATTCTTCACCAACTGAGTGACCAACTAATTGTTCAGCAAACCCTGGAATAAATCGAGAATGAGCTAAATCTAATGTGTAGTTTTTACCATCACCGTGTTCAATTTTTTCACCATTTGTGAAACCTTCAAAGTCAATTTTTACTAAATCATCTTTATTAGAAGGTCTGTCTACTACTAATTCGTAAGTTACAGCTCTGTCTAACATATTATCTAAAGATTTTTGATATGCATCTTCAGGGATAACATATTCTTCCACGTCAACTGTTAAACCTTTGTATTCTTTTAAGTCAAATTCAGGTCTAACTTCTACTGTTGCTGTTAATTTCAAGTCTTCACCTACGTTGAAATCATAAGAATCAACTGTTGGTTGAGAGATTACATCTAATTTGTTATCTTGGATAGCTTGTTGGAAAGCTTTTGGTAATAAACCTTCTAAAGCTTCGTATTTAATTCTATCAGCACCTACGTGTTGTTCAATAACGTTTCTAGGAGCTTTACCACGTCTAAACCCTGGAATATTTACGTGTTGTGAAATTCTTTGAGAAGCTCTGTTATATGCTTCTACTGCATCTTTTGCAGGAATTTCGATGTTAAATTTTACTACATTGTGTTCTTGTTTTTCTAATTCAATTTTCATTTTTTCACCTTTTCTAATTACTTTTGTTTAAATTATACCAAGAAAAGAAATGATGTAAAGTTGTTTACAAATGAAAAAAGGTTGATTTTTTCGTTGTCTTTTGTCATGCTGAAGCGTTTAATGTGTACATAGTAAGCTCAAGGTGGTTATTCAGTATCGTATAAGTCTTCCGATAGCACATTGAGTTAGTAAGCTCCTGAAACAAGTTCAGATTGATATTGGGATTTATCACAAAACCCCACAAAGGCGGGGTGAATCCCCCGCCTCTGATAATTATTCATTATTTTCTTAGTTACAAGTTGCATTATTAGCCCAATCTAAATATTTACCATTTGGACATTGGAAGTTAAATGTATTTCTTGTAGCTTTCAAAAAATCGGCATTACCTTTCGTCAACACCCACGCTGAACAAGCAGAAATTCCTGGAATTAAATTTCCCGAAAACGATCGTATTTTAACACCATTACCATACAATGCAACCGCATATATATCTTCACATTCTGCTCCTGACCCCTTATCCGGTCCATCAATATCGACCTTAACAGCAAATAGTGGATTTGAGCCACAACCATAACCCGCTGTAACATTATTGGTGTGCGTAGACACAGCAATAGATGTACCATCTGAAAGTTTTGCCTTATAATAATTATCCGTAGTATTTCCATTTTCATACCAACAAGCAGTATTGGTATTCGATACGACTCCACATTCTTTATCCAACTTTAAGTTTTCAAGTATTCGGCTACGCCATACTGCATCTTGTGCAGTTGCTGTTGTTTGACCTTGCGCCCAAAGACACGGATCACCATAAGTTGCAATTGCACGACCATAAGCCTCATCTATTGTTGCTCTTGCTTTTGTAACCTTTGTAATTACCTCTTGAGAATTTGTACCTTGTTGCAAATTCGGAATAGTCAACGCTGATACAACACCAATAATACCAATTACAACAAGAACTTCAGCTAAGGTGAAAGCTTTTTTACATATTTTTTTAATCTTTATCATATTTACCTCTTCTTTTTTCTTTATTAAAACACAAAAAGAGCGCTTGTCTATAGCAGACAAGCGCCCTTAGAAATTCTTTCTATTGATAACCGCAAGATGTTGACACATTCTTATCAAACTGATTTTGACAAGACTTTAATTCAGTTTCAACCATTTTCAACTGAGATTGATATTGCAACATTTGTTGGTCTAATTTCTTTTCTAACAAATGTAATCTTTCTTTTCTTGCCTCCAATTGTTTAAGAACAGGACTATCTGCACTCAAGTCTGTACCTGCATTTATCAATTGTGCATCTTGCACTGTCAAATCCGATTTAGCTTGAGAAACAAGTTGAATTTTGTATTCCAAATCCAATCTTTGTGAGTTCAAAGTGAACATTCTCATTGAAGCTGTAAGTAAACCCATTGTTTTATCCCTTTATCTGGTTTCGTTTAAGTTCTTGCCTTTCAAGAAGTTGTGTTGATTGTTTTCTGCAATCAATGCTTCCATACGGTTGAATTGATACTTATGATAATTTAGTCTGTATTGCGCCATTTTCAACTTTTTGCGTACTGTTAAAGCTTCTTTTAGCGCATTAACTATATCGTCTGCCATTGCTTTTATAGGATTATTTCTTACAAAATAGTTCCTTGTATAAGCAAAGAAGTTCATAAGTCTTTTGAAGTTAGTCTGTAAAGCTTCTGTTTGGAACATAACGTTCACTCCTTTTTAACTTTATAGATTGACCTTCACATATTTAAAAACATGTTCTTTCCAATAATTGCTTATGTTTTAGCATGATTTGAAAAGTTTGTAACATGTCTTAATCATGTACAGTCTATCTTATCACCCGTGATACTCAAGAAAACGATGTTTCTCTTCATATCCGAATATGTTATCGGCATAGATTTTTTAAACTTTAGGCTTGAAGGCAAAAAACTCCATAAATTGTAATAAAAATTTACAATAGACGTCAAAGTCTTTATAAATATATTATTTACAAAAAGCTTGTATATTATTACTCTTAAATATGTACGTGTTTCCATTACCGAATTTCTTTAACTATAAGTTTTGGATTGCTTTTGAATCTGAATCCATACCTTCTTTTAACATCTTTCTAAC
>CALBKW010000066.1 GCA_937895785.1 uncultured Candidatus Melainabacteria bacterium
AATATATTTTTTCTAAAGCCGTTAAAACTTCTGCGTTATTAGCGCTTTTAGATAAAACAAAATTGTATTCTTGTACAGCTAAATCATCTTTGTGTAACTTATCAAGTAATCTAGCATAGTTTAATCTCAAAGATACATTGTTAGGGTCAAGAGCTACAGCTTTTTGATAATAAACAATCGCTTTTGGAGTATTATCAAGGACTGCCATAATTTCAGCTACATTTGCATAAGCTTTCTTTTGCAGTTCTTTATCTGAACTTGCAACAACTTGCATTAACTCATAACCACCTGCTGCCAAATCACCATTTTTTCTAAGAACGACACCTCTATTGTAGCGTTCTTGAGGTAATTTTGATTGACCACGAGAGTTCATACATTGTTCGAGATTGTCTGTTGTAGTTGCAATTGCACTAGCTGAATCGTTTACTTCTTTATCATCAGGATAATATTTCAAATAGAATAATGCTGAACGGAAATCGTTAGCAGCTCTATCGTAATCGTTTTGAGAATTTGCGTAATAAGTACCTCTAGCCAAATAAGAGTTCACTAAACCAATTCTTGCTGAATTATCTTTAAAATTAATTCTTAATGCTTTTTTAAATTCAACAATAGCACTTGTATATTGTGATGTATTGTATAAATTTTGTCCGTTATTGTAGAAGGTTTGGAAATCATCCGCCATTACAAAATTGGCGCAAAATAGCATTAATACACATAATAGAAATAATTTCTTCATATACTTACCTCTTTCATATATATTTTATAACAATAATAAATAGTTTCATATATACAGGTAACTAATCTTGCTTTATTGTAACGAAATGTAACAAAATGTAAGATATTTGAAATTAGGGTGTTCTAAATGTTTTTATAATAGTGTAAGTTAAAGTGGTAAAAAGTTAGAAGGTGACTTATGGCATACGCAGGAATACAAACAATGTTACTTGCATATAAAATGCGTAAGAGCGACAAAGAGTTTGAATTGACTCAAATTGCTCACACCTATTATAATGCTACAAAAGATTCTTCAGCTTTATCGGAATGGCGTGATCAAGAAATCGCAAAATTAGATAAAGAACTTAGTGATGATGATCCACAATACGATACACGTATGGATGAAATTGAAAACGATTATAATGAAATGTTAAAGGATATTGCAGCAGAAGAAACAAAACTTCAACAAAAACAAAGTGACTGCGAAACAGAAATTAAACAACTTGACGGTTATATTTCATCTTGGCAACAAGCTTTACAAACAAACATTTCAAAGTCACACTCATACGGTGCAAATCAATAATAAGAAAGAAAAGTTTAAGATATACAAAAAAAGAGGCAATGTCCTCTTTTTTTTATTGTATTTTTTAGATATAGTTTATTTATGTTAAAGACTGGTGAATTATTAGGAGCGTTTATTGTACCAACTGGTATTGGTGCATCAATCGGAGGTTTTGCGGGTGATGCAAGCCCTTATGCGAGAAAATTTAGCAATATTGGCAAACTTATTGTAAATCCAAATGTTGTTAACGCAGGCGGATTTTCAGGAATTGATTATAATATGTATTATCTTGAAGGGTATTCACTAGATGAATTTTTCAAAGGTAATATTGGAATAAAAGATAGCTCTAACAATAAAATTGGAATTATTATTGATAAGTCATTACCAAAAGATGTACTCAACGTTCATATAAATACTATTAATGCCGTAAATGCAGTTTATGGTATAGATTGCACAACAATAGAAGTAACAGACGAAGAAGTCGGAGTTGAGTTTTTTGTAAATGAACAGGGTGTTTCAATGGGTTCTGTAAAAAATGTTGAAACTCTAAAAAGGGCTGGTGAAAAACTTTTAGAAAAAGGCTGTAAGGCTCTTGCAATAGTTTGCTTGTTTGACGATGAAACAAGCGAAGATTACGAAAACGGAGTTGGCGTTGACCCTATTGGAGGTGTTGAAGCAATAATATCGCATTACATTTCAAGAGAATTAAAAGTTCCTTGCGCTCACTCTCCAGCCTTCAAAGATTACAGTATCTCACCTAAAATTGTAAACAAAAAAGCTTCTTCTGAATACATCACTCCTACATTTTTACCTTGTATTCTAATTGGTTTAAATAATGCACCGCTATTAACAAATAATACTGACATTACGATTGACAATCTTGATTATTTGGTTATGCCAGCTAATGCTCTTGGTGCTATTCCTGTTTTTGAAGCGTTAAAAAGAAACATAAAAATTTATGCAATAAAAGAAAATGTTACTCTTCTTAATGTTACAAACGTGTCAATACACGAAACATGTGGTATAAACATAATAGATACTTATAATAACTGTTTGGAGCAAATAAAGAATGCGTTTAAAAATGAATAAATTTATAGCTGCAACTTCTTTGATAGAAATTATGATAATATTTTTTATCATAGGTATCGTTTCTGCTGCTGGCATGAGCTTAACTAAGCCAAAAAACGAATATATGAAAAAGGTAGCAATTTATGCAGCTTATCGTGACCTATCAACAGCGGCAGCAAACATCAAAAATCAAAGCTATATTGATTTCTCTACAGATTTAGATAGTTGTCCAAACAGAAATGCTACCTCTAAACTTTGTCCAGCCCTTATAACAGGTGTACAAAAAGATAATTTTCCAAAAAGAAAAGCTCTTTTAGCATTGCCGAAAGTTTCATCAAGAGCCGCATTTGATAATACAGTACAAGATCTTTATATTACACAATCCACCAATTATTCCAATTTGAGCGCAGGTCAACAAAAATTGGTAAAATTTTATCAAAGTGGTTTTTGTCAAAGACTTGCTGCTGAATTTAATCTATCTGATATGAATAACAACTGTCCTGACACACGTGAAGGTCTAGTTGATGATTCAGGTGGAGTAATACAAGACTTTACAGATCAAACACCCGCTTTATATCTACCAAATGGTTACGTATACTATATTGGCAAATTTTTATATGCTAGCTTTGGTACGCAAGTCACTCAAATCGTTAATACTGAAGGTGACCAATATATTGGTGCACAAGTAGAACTTGAAAAAATGTCACAAGCTACGCTTTATCCAAGTGGTACGTCTACTATATCTGGAAGATACTATATTCCAGTAGCGTATGCAAATATTATGTATTACAAAGCCTCAGAATCAGTAAATTTAGGTTCTGATACTACTATCGTTTATCCTCAAAATTCATTAAAAATACCTAACGAAACTAGGTTAGATATAGCATCAAAACTTTCAACTAATGTTTATGCAAGATATGCAGATATGAAACCTTGGGCTAGATACGTTGTACAATATTTATCTGAAAACAAAGACTATTTTAATGTTTATATTGACATAAATGGTAAAATGAGTGACTCTAACGATATAACAAGAGGACCAGATAAACTTAACGAAGATGTTTTCTTGTTCCATGTATATAGAAATGGCACAGTTAAACCAGCTTATGAATCAGGCTTTCCACTAAACTATCTAACAGGTGGTGTAAATTACAAAATTACAAAAGACGATGGAAAAATGTACAGAATAACATACGCACAATACGCTCAAAGACCATTGGGATATGCTCAATGCATTGCAGGCACTGCTGGAGATCCTAGATTCTACTACAAATCTTACGGCAATACATATAAGGACAATGCATTCTCTCCTCGTTTTTGTGATGCAATGCAAGTTTATGCTAACTGCTACCCAAGTTCAGGTGTTATAGACATAAACAAACCTGCTTGTGGTGTTACAGTAAACAAGCCAAGCTTCTTTGTTAGATAATGTACTTATAGAATATCTATCGGGTCTACGTCTATCGTTAGCTTAATGTCTTTCGGTA
>CALBKW010000067.1 GCA_937895785.1 uncultured Candidatus Melainabacteria bacterium
CACGCTACTTCGAGTTTCGTGCGTTGCACTCACTCTACGCAAAATCCTCTAAACGTATGGTTGAAAACATTGAAAAAAGTATTAATATACTAATGTAAATTTGGATAAAAATACAAAGGAGCAATATATGTTTGGATTACGTTCTGCAAGTAGAGAAGATGTTTTAATTGTTACTGAAGACTATGAAGTTAAAGGTACTGTTTTTAACGTTGGTTTTTCAAAGAAAAATCGTTTTTTAAGTGATTTATTAAACAAAGCAAACAAAAACTTTATTGCCGTTAAAGATTGCGAAGTTACATATAAAAATAGACAAGGTGAAACTGAAAGTTTTGATTTCTTACAATTAAATATGCGTTATGTTGTAATGATTAGACCTTTAAAACCTGAAGAAAAACCAGGTTATGTTGCACCTGTAGAAGGTTAGTCAAAAGTAGTAAAAGGCGGTCGGCTTTATAAAGCCGACCGCCTTTTTATTTATTCAGAATATTTCAATAAAATGTTAGAAACCATATCAACAAAGGCTTTTTGATTGAACTCACCTTTTACAACATATTTTTCTGCCCCTAGGGAATGGGCTTTTCTTTTTTGGTTTTCATCTCCTAGAGAACTCATAACAACGATTGGAATATCTGCGTAAAGTTCATTTGCCTTTATTTGAGATAAAAATTCTAATCCCGACATTTCAGGCATTTCAATATCTGTCAAAATTATATCAAAATGAGTTTCATTTATTTTCTTTAAAGCTTCAATCGGGTTGTTTGCTGTGAATACGCTAAAACCAGCGCTTGAAAGAATATTCTTTTCTAAAGTTCTTGTTGTAATTGAATCGTCGATAACGAGAATGTTCTTTTGTTTTAATTGTGATTTCTTTTCTTCAATTGTAATGGTTTTAGGTTGAGTCATAGATAATCTTTTTGCGTTTTGAAGAGTTGAATTTTTAATCAAATCAATCGCATTTAAAATAAGACAGGTTTCACCTGTAGCAAGAGTTGTAACCCCAGAAATGTTCTTAATTCTGTACAATGGTGGTGACAATTTTTTATGTAGAATTTCTTGTTCACCAAGTAATTTATTGACGATAATACCAATAACTTTGTTGTTAGTTTCAATGATGATAATGGTTTTCATATCGCTTTCGTCTTGAGAACCTTTTAGGTTAAGAAGGTGCGCAAGGTTGTATACTGGAATATTTCTGCCATTGTGCAAAATTGTTAAACTTTCGTGAGTGCGATGAATTTCGCTGTCACTTCTACAAATAACAGTGTTGATAACAGACATCGGTAGAGCAAAAGTTTGGTTTGCTGATTGGATTAAGAAAGCTGTTAAAGTTGCCATTGTTACAGGTAGTTCTATTTGAATTTTGCTACCGACATTGAACTCTGAAACAACTTTAACAGTACCGTTAAGTTGAGCGATTTTAGACTTTACAACATCCATACCAATACCGCGTCCAGAAATGCTTGTAACCTCATCTCCAGTGGTAAATCCAGGATAGAAAACGATATTCATAATTTCTTCATCAGTCATATCATCGATTTCTTCTGCTGTTAAAAAGCCTTTGTTTAGAGCTTTTTCCTTTATTTTTTCAATGTTGAAGCCTTGACCGTCATCAATAACTTCAATCAAAATTTTGTTATCAAGATGTTTTGCATTAATTTGAATATGCCCTGTTGGGTTTTTACCCAATTCTCGTCTACGTTCTGGAGTTTCAATGCCGTGGTCAATAGAGTTTCTAAGAATGTGAATTAATGGGTTTTTAATTTCTTCAATAATCTTTTTATCAGCGCTGGTTTCACTACCTGTAATAGTTAATTCAACTTCTTTTCCTCGTTCGTGAGCAATATCTCGAACCATTCTTCCAAATAGGTGAAAAACTGTCGCAAGAGGCAATACACGAATGTTTTTAATCATTCCGTCAAAGTCGTCAATTAGGATACGCATTTTCATATCATCTTCAAGGTTAGAACGCTGCGTTTGTGCAATTCCAGTTGCAATTGCATTCAACTTTTTGCTTTGTTCCGTAAGTGTATTTAGCATTTGCTTGATGAAAATGATTGAAGATGTGTCAGTGTCGCTGTCTTGTTTTGAAAAACGTTTGTCATAGCTTTTCATGTGACGAATTAGTTTAGAAAAATCTTTTTGCCAATCTTCAAGCTTGTCGTTTAAATTGTTCAATTCGCTCAATTGTTTGGTTGTTTTGATTTTTGTTGCGATAAGTTCCCCTATTTGGTTCACCATTGCATCAAGTTTTGAAGATTCTACGTGAAGAGTTTTGATTTCACCAGTGTCAAAAATCTTTGTAAAATCCTTCATTTTTGAAAAAGTGTTAGGCTTTTGTGTCGTTTGAGGTTTGTCCTCTTGTTGAGCTGGAACGACTTGAGCTGTTTGTGGATTTGCAATTTCAATTAATTGTTTTGCAACGGTTAGTTGTTGAGCCAGAAGAGCGCTATCATCTTGTGAGTTTTCACCATTGATTGTTGCATAACAAAACCGTGTTGCATTAGAAAGTATTTCAATTACTGATTCATCAAGGGTTATATCCAAGGTTTTTGTAAACTCAATAATTGATAAAATTTTGTCTAAAACTGGCGTAATTTCTGATTTTGGATTGCTTTCTCTTAAGCCCTTGAATGTACTTTCTAAATCTTCATAACTTTCAGATGAGGTTTCAAGTAATTTTATTTTTCCTAAAATATTTTCAATATTAAAGTTTGAAATTCTTTCTGGATGTACAACTTCGTCTTCAAGGATAATTTCAGGCTCAATAGTGGTGTCTTCTTCAATTGTTTCTGGAACTTCGTATTCTTCATCACTAAACGCATAACCATAATAATCAATCGCTTCAAGATTGTTAATTTCACACAAATTTGTAAGTTGATTGATGATATTATCCATTGCTTGTTGAATTTCTGCAACTTCCTCTAAAGTCAATTCAGTGTTGCATTTTTCAATGATATCAAGTTTCAATTTTATTGTTTCTAATGTGGATTTTATATCATAATGATTGATTTGTTCGAAGTATTCAAGCAAACTGGTAACAAGGTTCAAAAGTTCTTTTATAGACTCATTTTCAATCTTTTCAGACAATTTGATAACACATTTTAGAGTTTTTATGATTAGAGAATTGTAGCGATGGTAATATTTTATCAAATTTGATTTACTAAATTCTTTAGGTTTATCCGAGCTTCGTCTTTGAGGAGTTGGAGCTTCTTGTTGCCCAATTTTAATTTCTTGTGGTTCGATTTTAGGTATAGAAGAATTTTGGATATTTTCAAGTGCTTTTATTTGATTGTCAACTTCTGTAGGACTGAACTTTTCTTTGCCAGTTTCAATTGACTGCTCAATTATTTTTGAAATTAAATCAACAGTTTTGTACATTACATCTGCAATTTGCGGTGTAATTGAAAGTTTATCTTCTTTAGCAAAACCCAAAGTGTCTTCCAGCTTGTGAGCAAGATTTTGTGTTGCTGTAAAGCCAATCATTCGAGAAGCACCTTTAAGACTGTGTGCATCTCTGAAGAGCAAGACAATAAGGTCTTTGTTTGATGGTGATTTTTCAAGCTCCATAAGGTTATCGTTCAAGCGAGTAACGATTTCTTCTGATTCTACGCGAAAAATATTTAAAATTTCTATCAACTCGTCGTCTTGAAATTCCATTTTCTAACCTTACATTTTTGCAGTTGATTCTTCAGTGTATACGGTTGTCATTTCATCAATTTGACCAACGCATTTTTCTAGTTCTTGTAGGAAATTGCCGATTTCATCACTAAATTCTAAAATTGTTGTATTAAATTCTGCAGAAAAGGCATTTTGGGTATCTTCTGTAATTCTTGAAACATTTTCAGATATTGCTTTTACACCATTTGTAATTTCTTCAAGGTTAGATTTTGTAAAGTTAGAAGTTTTAACAACTTGTTCAATTTCTTTTGTACCTTCTTCGGTTGCCATAACTGTTGAATTAGTAACGTTTTGAATATCATTAATTAATGAAGAAATTTTTGTTGTAGCTTGTTTTGATTCGTCTGCAAGTTTTCTAATTTCACTTGCAACAACAGCGAAACCCTTACCGTGTTCACCTGCTCTAGCTGCTTCTACTGCTGCGTTTAGGGCTAACATGTTTGTTTGTTCTGCAATATCTTCAACCAAACCAACGTTTGAACCGATTTGTTGATTGTATTCAGAAAGGTCTAAAATTAAGTCTGCAATGATTTGGATACGTTGTTTTAAAAAGTCCAATTTTTCTGAGTTTTCAAGCATTGCATTATGTTCTTTTTCTGTTGCATCTACAGATTTTTCAACCTGACTTGAAAGAATTTGTGAAATTTGTTTTGTTCTAACGTTTGCTTCTTTAATGGTTTCAAAGTTAGCAACGCAATCTTGAGTTGTTTTTAAGTATAAATCAAGAGTTTTTCTGTGTTTTGTAATCAAATCTTCCAAAACATTTTTCAATTGTCCGATATCTTTAACTTTTGTAGTAATGTCGCGTTTGATTGTTTTGTCAATCCATAGTCTAAGTAGGTAATATACAAAGACATTTAAAATAAGCATAATAGATATAAATGCAAAGGCTCTTGCCATAGGAATTTCAAATGTTAGAATTAACGAAAATAGCCCAAAGTCGGCTAAAATCAAGAAAGTTTCAACAATATATTTTATAAACATCTTTTCTAAGATAGTAAAATTAAACTTATTAAACATAAAGGACTCCTTGCTATATATATATTTATAGTATAATTATATTACAAATAAGGATTATTTGACGATGAAAAATAAAGTTTTACTGATAGATGATAGCAAAACTCAATTAGACGTGATGAGAGTGCGATTTACGAAATGCGATTTTGAGGTAGAAACAGCTCAAAATGCATTGGAAGGTTATCACAAAATCTTTTCATTTGTTCCTGATATTATTTTGTCAGATATTATTATGCCTGATTTAGACGGTTATCAATTCTGCCGTTTATTAAAAAATAATCAAATTACAAAAAATATTCCAATAATTCTTTTAACTGTTTTAGATAAAAATGTCGACAAATTCTGGGGTAAAAAAGCTGGTGCGCAAGCTTTTATTTCGAAAACGGCTGAATTTGAAGAAATTATGCAAAAAACTTTGGAAGTCTTAAAAGATAGTGAACTTTCAAACGAAGATAAAAATGTTATTTCAAATCACAAGGTTGATGACATTTCTGTAAACGAGCAAATAAACAGAATTTTAAATCAATTGTTGATGCAATCATTGTTTTTAAACGAGTTCAGAAACCTAGGTGAATATTACACTCACGAAAAAGTGCTAGTAGACAAAACATTGGAACTTCTGTCTACATTTATTGAATATGATATTTCTGCTCTATTTTTTAAATGTCCTGAGGACAGTGCAAAAAATATTTTGTATTTTGATGTAAATAGTTCAAGCGTTTCATCATTTGTAATTGAAAAATTGAAACGTGATTTCTTTACTCAAATGCCAAATATGAAAGCGTTTAACACGAATGATTTTTTACACGAAATTGCACGTACAAACCCAGAAAGAACTGACAATAGCTTAATTTCACCTTCGGTTTTTAAATCAAGCTATATTTTACCACTAACTTTTGAAGGCAAGTTATTGGGTGGTATTGCGTTTTTCTCAAAAGAGGAAATTGATTACAGTCAAATTCAATTCTACGGTTTGATGAAAAATGAACTTTTAGCATTGATGAAGATGAAATCTTTATATTCAGAAGTTGAATTATTATCAGTAACAGATGGTTTAACAGGTTTGTATAATAGACGACACTTTGAATACAATATCGAACGAGAATTTTTACGTGCAAAACGATATAAAAATCAACTAAGTTTGGCAATTCTTGATATAGACTTCTTTAAATCTGTAAATGACAACTATGGTCACCAATATGGCGACTACGTTTTGAAAGAGGTTTCTAACTTGATGAAACAATCTTTCAGAAAAACCGATATGATTTATCGTTACGGTGGCGAGGAAATTGCTATCCTTTTGCCTGAAACTTCAGCAGACAATGCAGGTATTCCAGTCGAAAGATTGCGCGAAAAAATTGCTCAACATAAATTCTCTTTCAATGGAATTGATATTTCATTGACTGTAAGTGTTGGTATTGCAGAAATGGAAGATTCTTATTATAATTCATCTGAATTGGTTGAAGTGGCAGATAAGGCTCTATATCACGCGAAACAAACTGGAAGAAACAAGGTCGTAATTTATAATGAACAGCTTGCAAACGTTAAATAACAATAATAATTTTGAGGTTCAACAAAATCTATATTTCACTTTGAGTGAAAATAAATATGCTGTTCCTTTGAAAAATGTTGTCGAAGTTATGAAACTTCCTGCGCTTGATTATCCACAAAGGCTTCCGAATAATATTATTGGTGTTCTAAAATTTAATAATATTAATATAAATATTTTAGATATAAGATTTTATCTTGATGTGCCAGTTACAAAATATTCGGTTAATAACAAACTTATTGTGGTTAAAACTGACGAATCAATTTTTGGAATTATTGCTGATAATATAGAAAATATTTTAGATTTTGAAAATTCTAAAATTGAACGCTTGCCATTTGTTTCAGATAACAGAATTATTGATGCTCTTTATCATATTGAAGAACAAACTGTTTCTATTTTGAACATGTACGCACTTGAGCAAGTACTACGCAAAAATTCAGAAAGCAAATCAGGGGTGGATATCAAAAGTTTGTTTCCAACGGATGAAACTTCAATTGAAATATTCAACTCTCGTGCAAAGTATCTGATTACAAAATTAAATAATTCGGTTGCTCAAACGGCTTTTGTAAATGACAAATTTGTAACTTTTGCTTTAAATGAAACTTCTTATTGTATAAATCTTAAATATGTAAAAGAGGTTACAAACAGGACAAATATCATTCAATTACCTTGCGCTCCTGATTATATTGAAGGTTTGATGACTGTAAGAGGTGATTTTATTACAGTAATAAACTTCAAAAAGTTTCTAAACCTTTCAAATACAGAATATTCGCAAAAACCAAAAGTAATTATTATTGATTCAGAACAATACAAAATTGGTTTTTTAGTAGATGAAATCTTCGAAATCGCAGATATTCCAGAAGAATTGATTGAAAATAGGAAAACAAGTATTGATGACTCGTTCATTTCATCAGAAATTATTAGAGGAAACGATATTCAACTTTTAATAAACATGGATAAAGTTCTTTCTGATGAAAAAATGTTTATTGATGAAGATTAGTTTTAAATAAAAAGGCGCGTGGGCAAAGCCCACGCGCCTTTTTATTTTTATTGTTGATTTCTTCTGAAATCTTGTGACATAGTTTGTTGGAAGTTTTGTTGTTGAATTTCGTTGCTTTGATGAACCTTACCAACGGTTGTGTTAACTTTGCCAACAAATGTAACTGTTTGACTAATTGCAAACCAAAGTGCAGCAACTACTGCTATAACTATCAGTGGTTTTGGAATATCTGGCATATCTCATCCTCCTCATATCTTATTTAAAATTGGGTATTAGAAAAACGAACATTAGCTATCCAATTATATTATAACTCTTTTGAATGAAAAAAATTATTATACTATCGGGTAATTTGTTAATCGTCTTTATCTTCAAATTCAATACGAGGTAATTTTGGCAAGCCTAAATGGTAATATGATGCCAAAATTCTTATTACAATCGTGATAACAATTGCGGCAACAACAGATAAGATAGGGCTACAGTGAGAGGTGTACATAAAATAGTAAATTCCAGCGCCAACAATTGCTGCTGATGCATAAATATCTTTGAATAAAACGAAGGGAACTTTGCCTGCAAGCACATCTCTAACCATTCCACCGCCAATACCTGTGATTACGCCAACGAAGATTGCTAAAAATGCGTTGTGTTCAAACCCATTAACTATGGCTGTATTTGTTCCAGTTACGGCAAAAACGCCTAAACCGATTGCATCAAAAAAGTTAACTACTTCAACGAAAAATTGTTTGTTTTTGTTGAATTTGGCTTTGACAATGGCGGCAGCTCCAAAAGTTACGCAAGATGTCATAAATGCTACAACAACATATATTGGGTTTTTGAACATTGTAGGCGGAATAATTCCTAATGTAATGTCGCGTAGTGCACCACCGCCAACAGC
>CALBKW010000068.1 GCA_937895785.1 uncultured Candidatus Melainabacteria bacterium
TGTTGAAATTTTTGAGCTTTGGATTTATAAACTTTTTAATATTTTCAGCATACAACTATGTACTAAATTATATTGATTACCAAAATATTTTTGGGTTTGGCGGAGCGCTCGTATCACATAAAAATATTTATGGTGTAAAAGGTTTTTGTGCAAATATTATTAAACATACTTTTTTGCTGTTCGATTTTACTGGTTTCAATTGGGATAATGCAATCGGAAACTCTATTTTACAAATAAAAGAAATATTACTGGGCTCATTTAATTTGCAAACAATTCCAGACGGTGTGTATTCTCCAAGTAAATACCAAAATGTCTTGAATAGTACACTTGCAGAGCCTCTAATAGGAACAGGAGTTTTAGGATTTCTTCTATTTATTCCTTGTCTAGTGATATCATTTATAAAAGCATTTTTTGTTAAAAGTCCTAAAACAGAGTTTAATTTGCAATATGCGTTGATATTTGTTCTTTCACTATTAACAATGTCTGCAACTCTTGCTTATATGGTGTTTAATGTTAGATTTTTAGATACTTTTGTTTTAATCTGTGCTCCAATATTGACAATTAGCTATATCAAAAGTAATAAAAATATCTTTAAATGGTTAATCATTTTTGTTGCAAGTTTTTATTTTATCTTTGTAAGCACTCATATTTGGTCAAGACCATTTAATAAAATATTTCCAGAATTTATAAAAAATCCGACAAAAATAAGCGAATTACAAAATATGATGGATTGTATTAATTGGGATTCAAAGTTGCCAAATTATGACGAAACTTGTAGAGTAGAGGCGCTTATAGAATATAATTTTAATGATAAAAATAATCAAATTTTATTGTTACCAAACTCAGTTGAATCAACTCTTCGTTTTGCAATGATGAACTTACGTGGATATCATATTAATATAAGCAATATTGAAGATGTATCAGCTACAAATTTAGACAAATACAACATATTGATTATGCCTAATAATTGGCAATACATGAATATTTATAAAACTCCAATTAAAAAAGCTAAAAATGAAAATTATAAGTGTATGTATAAAAACGTAAATTTCAATATAACATCTGCGGATACGGCGGATAATAGTGCAACATACACATCACTTTGTAAATTCTCGGATGATTTTTGGAGAAAATACGAATTTGAAAAAGTTATGCAGTTTAAAGACTACTCAAAGAACGTAGACTATACTTTCTACGTTAATAAAAGAAACTTGCCACATACAAACAGAATGAACTAGACTCTACCGTACATATCTTCATAACGAACGATATCTTCTTCAATTAAAGGATTGCCAAGTTGTAATTCGATAATTTCAACATCATCGTCTGTAAGGTTTTGTAGCGAGTGTTTTACTGTTACAGGAATATCAACACTTTCGCCAACTTTAAGTTCCAAAGTTTTATCTCCGCAAATAACTGTTGCATTCCCAAGTGCTACAACCCAGTGTTCAGCTCTATGATTATGTGATTGCAAAGACAATTTTTGATGAGGGTTTACGTGAATTTTCTTAGTTAAAAACCCTTCACCGCTAGAAATTACAGAATAGTAACCCCAAGGTCTGTAAACTGTTTTGTGAACCTTGTGAGTATCATCGTTATTTTGTCTTAAATGTTCATAAATCTTTTTAACGTCTTGTGTGTTGTCACGTCTACAAGCTAGGACTGCATCTTCGGTTTCAACGATAATGGTATCTTCTAAACCTACTGTTGCAACTAATTTTGAAGAAGAATAAGCTAAACAATTTTTAGAACCTTCGTCCATAACGTTTCCGATAAATACATTGCCATCTTTGTCTTTTTCGTTTACGTCGTAAATTGCTTGCCAAGAACCTAAATCGTTCCAGTCGCTTTCTAATTTTACTAACGCGATTTTGTCTGATTTTTCCATTACGGCGTAATCAACTGAAATGCTAGGCATTTTATCAAAAGAATTGAATGGAATTTCATCAGATTTAGAAAAATCAAATTCTTCTAATAGGTTGTAGATATCAGAATTTGCCTTTTGCAATTCTTCTAAAAATACTGATGCTTTGAACATAAACATGCCACTATTCCAGAAGTAAGTTCCTGCATCTAAATATTTTTGGGCAGTTTGAGCATCAGGTTTTTCGACAAATTCTTTAACCTTGTAACCTCCATCAAGTTGTTCATTGGTGATGTTTACGTAGCCATAGCCTGTTTCAGGGTAAGTTGGGTTAACGCCAAATGTAACTATATAACCTTGTTTAGCAAGTCTTTCACCACGCATAACTGTTGTTTTGAAAGCGCCTAAATCTTTGATTAAAGGGTCTGAAGGTACAACCAAAATTACAGGATCATCTTCTTTTGATTTTGTCTGAATATATTTGGTTGCAACTGCAATTGCTGGAGCTGTATTTTTTCCAACTGGTTCAGCCAAAACTTTCGATTTCTTGCTCATTGATTGCATTTGAAATCTAACATTTGAAATATGTTTAGCATTAGTGATTGCAATTATATTTTCTGACGGTGTAAAACAAGCAAGTCTTTCAAAGGAAGCTTGTAACAAACTTTTGTCCATATTTAGATTTAGCAATTGTTTAGGATAAAGCTCTCTTGATAAAGGCCATAATCTACTACCTGAGCCACCTGCTAAAATTAAACCGTACATATTTTCTCCTAATTTTCCTATTTTATACGGAAATTATAACATAAATACTAATTATAAACAAATATTAAAGTACCACTTGAATTTCAATCATGTTTTACATAAGATTAATTTACAGGCTTTGGCACCTGTAAATTTCGCAACCTAAAAAAGAAGATAAATACAAGAATATAAAGGAATTTGAAAATGAACAATCCGATTATTGATGAATTAGAAAAACAATTCAAAAAAGAAGAATTACCACAAATGAATCCTGGTGATACTGTAAAAGTATTTGTAAGAATCGTTGAAGGTAATAAAGAAAGAATCCAAGCATTTGAAGGTACTATCATTAAAGAACACGGTGCAGGTTTAAACAGAACAATCACTGTAAGAAAAGTATTCCAAGGCGTTGGCGTTGAACGTGTATTCTTAATCCACTCACCAAGAATTGATAAAATTCAAGTATTAAGAAAAGGTGACGTAAGACGTGCTAAATTATACTACTTAAGAGAACGTTCAGGTAAAGCAACTCGTATTAAGGAAAAAATTGAAAAAAGATAGTCACATTCACTGGTATCCAGGACATATTGCAAAAGCTGAAAGACAGCTAAAAGAAAAGTTAAATCTTTGCGATGTTGTTATTGAAGTTTTAGATGCAAGAATCCCGTTTAGCAGTACATACAATAATATCGAAACATTATTAGGCGGGAAACCTCGCCTAATTTTGTTAAATAAGGCAGATTTAGCTGACAGAAACGAACTTAAACTTTTTGTTCAAAAGATTAAGGAACAAACATCTTGTACTGTTTTGGTTATTGATGCAAAAGGTGCAAAAGATTTGAACCAAGTTGTTAAAAAAGTTTTAGAATTGGCTGAACCAAAAATTCAAGCGCAAATGGCAAAAGGGCTTTTGCGCCGTGCTGCTCGTGCAATGGTTGTAGGTATGCCGAATGTTGGTAAATCAAGCGTAATTAATAAATTAACAAAATCTTCTAAAACAAAAATCGGTGCAAGGGCTGGTGTGACTCGACAACAACAATGGGTTAGAATTAATAAAGATTTGGATTTACTTGATACCCCAGGGATTATTCCGATGCGCCAAGATGACCAAGAAGCCGCAACAAAGTTAGCGTTCGTAAATTCAGTTTCTGAAAACGCTTATGATAATGAAACTGTGGCTCAAGAGTTGCTGAATATACTTTCAAGAAAATATGAAACACAACTAAAAGAGTATTACAAGGTTGATGAGTTAACCTTAGAAAATATTGCAAAAAGTCGTAATTGGATTGTTTCAAATGCAGAACCAGATATAACAAGAACTGCAGTTTATATTTTGAAAAACTTTAGAGATGGTAAGATAGGAAAATTCATTTTAGATGAACTCGAATAGTTGTATATTTGAATTTGACAAATCGTTTGGTGTAGATTTTCTTGTCGGAACAGATGAGGCTGGTAGAGGTCCAGCAGCAGGTGGTGTTTTTGCTGCGGCTGTTTATATTAATGATTTTGAAATAGCTAAAGATTTGACAAAATTGAATGATTCCAAAAAGCTAAGTGCCAAAGTAAGAGAAGAACTTTATGATGTAATTTTGAATAATACAATTAATTCAATAGTTTGTGTAGAAGTTGAAGATATTGAAAGATATAATATTTTAAATTGCTCACTAAGAGCAATGAAATTGTCATGCGAAGATGTGATAAATGAATCTGTTAAAAAGATACCGCAACAAGTGCGGTATGCAGAAGGGGTGAATATTCAATCTCAAATACAATGTCACCATGAATTTATTTCAGGGTCGCCAGAACATGAGATTTCAAATCAAATTCAGAATGATAAAAGCAATATTCTAACTATAGTCGACGGTAATAAACTAATCAGAAATTATGATTATCCTCAACAATATATAATTAAAGGTGATTCAAAATCGGCATCTATTGCTGCAGCGAGTATATTAGCAAAAGTTACACGTGATAGATATATGCAAAAACTACATGAGGAATATCCTCAATATAATTGGGCAAAAAATGCTGGGTATTTGACTAAGGAACATATTGAAGCGATTAAAAAATATGGAATTACAAAATATCATCGCAAATCATTCTTGAAAAATATTTTAAACCCAAAAACAGAACAATTGAGCTTGTTGTAGGTTTATCATAAAGTGTTTGGTGGTTAATCTTGAGATTTGAGGTAAAATATAATGTCATGCTGAACTTGCAGTTTTTCGGTAGGGCGCCGTGTGAGCATTGGCGAACCCAGCCCGTAAGGTGGCGGTCGGACGTTACTCCGTCGCCACCCCGAATAAACCAAGACGGTTTCAGAATTTCATGTTTTTGAGATCCTGAAATAAATTCAGGATTGTATATGTTAAGTAATTCGATGACATAGAAAAGAATACTAATCCCAAAGTTTGTCATCCCGAAGCGTTCAGTTTGTAGATTGTAAATAAAAGGTAGTTGTTGGTATCTTACTAGCTTAAAAACACATAGGAAGATTTATTAGATGTTGAATAACAACGTTAGAATTATTTATAAAAAGTCGGTTGAGTTTTAAAACTCAACCGAACCTTTGTAATATTCAAATTTGTTATTTTTTCAAGTAATCAGCTTTGCCAGAAGCTAAAATATAGTTTGTGTATCTCCATAGCTTTAATTTGTTGCTTCCTGATACCCAACCATCACCTCCGGTTGAGCCTCCACCTCCTAGTACTGGACTTGGATTACCATCACCAACAATTGCATACGCAGGAGCTTCAAGCATTCTGCTTGCAAGTGTTCTGTGTGGTAATTTTACAGGTTCAGCTAAAGCTGTCATTGTTGAACCATCATCAGTGTTAAGTCCGCCATTTGGTGACAAATCAAAGTAGAAAATATCAACACCGACTGTGTTGTAACCTTTATTTGTTCCGTCAATGTCAACAATAATGTATCCCAATGTTGCTGGTGCACCACTAACCGTATGGCAGGCCATATTATAATCTATGCAATTTGAATAAGTAATAGACATGCCATCAGCAAGAATGGCAGATGTGCCAAACGCACTCAAAGAGCTAAGACCATTAAGAGCTTTAAAGGGCGTTTTAAAGCAACTTGAATCACCATAAGAGCATATTTTTGTTGTTTGCATATTTTCTATAATTCTAGCAGAGACATCAACTGTATAGTTCCAATCTCTCTGATAACGGCCATATTTTGCTCTTGCTCTACCATAAGAGTCTGTAATCATTGCTGCGGCTTTATTTACTTTTGCAACGATTTCTTTTTCGTTTGTTGTGTTACTTAATGTTGGAATTGTAATTGCTGCAACGACACCAATAATGCCCATTACAACAAGTACTTCTGCCAAAGTGAATGCTAATGATTTTTTCATACGCTTGCTCCTCACTATACTAATAATATATTTATCATTATAACTCATGTTTTTTAGTATAACAACTGTTTTATATCATTTTTATTAAAATTATAAAGAGAAGATAAAATCTCTGCGATTTCTTTTGATTTAAAGCCTTTTTGTTTTAAGATTTCAACTTTGTCTTTTATTTCTGAAATATCTGATTGAGTTTGGGCAAAAGTCATTGCAACAATTTCGCCTTTAACTTCATATTTGAAATGTTCGATAACGTTATCAATTTTGTCTATAACAATTTCTTCAAACATTTTTGTTAATTCACGTCCAACTGCAACCTTAATTTTTGGTGCAATTTCTTTTATCAAATTAAGACTTTTTACCAAGCGGTTTGGAGAGTCATAAAACACCATATTGCAATATTTATACTTGTTATACAGTTCTTGGATTTGTTTTTCACTTTTGGGTAAAAAACCTACAAAAGTGTATTCCTCTGTATCTCTTGGAACTTGTGATAAAAACGTTGAAACAGCGCAAGAACCAGTTAAAGATGTTGTTGAAATATTATTTTTTCGCAATTCTTCTAACAAAATTGACCCTGGGTCACAGATTAGAGGAGTTCCTGCATCTGAAACCAGAGCAATTTTTTTGCCCGAATTTAGTAATTCCAACATCATAGAAACGCGTTCTCGCTCATTATATTTGTGATAAGAAAGAGTTTTTGTTTTGATGTCATAGTGGTTTAGCAATTTTTGCGTAACTCGAGAGTCTTCGCAAGCAACAATATCAACCTCTTTCATTATTTCTAATGCACGAAGTGTAATGTCTTTTATGTTTCCAATTGGTGTTGGAATGATGTAAAATTGAAATTCTCTTGCCATAAGGTTATTTTAAAACAAAGATGAGTTTATTCAAGAACAAAATATAATATCATTCTGAACTGTTATACCCAATCGATTAGTGGTCTGATTTCACCCATTTCTCCGTCAAAATCTTTTAATACAACATCAATATTCAAATTTTCTTTTATCGGTTCAACAGAAAAAACACCATCTTTAAAAACTGATGAATAATTTAGTCCGTTATTTGCGCAGTATGGAACGTTTACGGTATCATCTTTTCTTAAATATGCAAGTCCATGAGTTCTGCAAGTTATTCCACGATGTTCATAAACACAACAAGAGTTATTAATCAAAAATGGACATTTGTATTCAAAACGTTCCCCTTTGAAGTTTTGTTTTTGTTGTTTCAACTCTTGTATATTTAATTTGATTTGTTGCTTTACATTTTCGGGTAATTCAACAAAAGCTTCCATAAGATAGCCCATTTCAATCCAAGAAAAAGGATATTCACCTATTTCACAGCAAGCAGAGCAACCTTCATGACAATAAATATATTCTGAATTTTCTTCAAAATATTTATCTATTCTCTTTTGAAATTCTTTTATAAACTTGTCGTATTTCTTTAACATAAGCAAATATTATCATAAAACTTGATTACAAGATATGTTTATTTTAAAATTAACTCGTATAGGACAAAAATGAGGAGATAAAAAATGTCAAGAAAACCTATTATCGCTGGTAACTGGAAAATGAACCTTTTACAAGCACAAGCAAAAGAAGTATTTGAAGGTGTTAAAAACTTCGTTAAAGATTATAATGCTCCACAATTACCTACAGTTGTAATTGCTCCAGTATTCACATCTTTAGCTGCTGTTGAAGCTGTTAAATGTGATTGCGGTTGCGGAGATAATAAAATTTCTATCGCTTGCCAAAACTGTCACTGGGAACAATCAGGTGCATACACTGGTGAAATTTCAGTTGAAATGGCTAAAGATGCTGGTTGTGATTATGTAATCATCGGTCACTCTGAAAGAAGACAATATTTCTCAGAAACAGATGAAATGATTAACAAAAAAGCTAAAGCTATCTTAGCTGGTGGTTTAATCCCTATTATCTGCTGTGGTGAAACTTTAGAACAAAGAGAAGCTGGTGTTACAGACTCTCATATCGCTGGTCAAATCAAAGCAGCTTTAGAAGGTATTTCATCTGAAGATGTTGCTAAATCTGTAATCGCTTACGAACCAATTTGGGCTATCGGTACTGGCAAAACTTGTGATTCAGCAGAAGCTAACAGAGTTATCGCTATGATTAGAAACGTAGTTAAAGAAGTTGCTGGAGCTGAAGCAGCAGATGCTATCAGAATCCTTTACGGTGGTTCTGTAAAACCTAACACAATTGAAGAACAAATGCGTCAATCAGATATTGACGGTGCTTTAGTTGGTGGTGCATCATTAAAAGCTGATAGCTTTAACGAAATCATTGCTAATACAATGAAAACAATGTAATTTTAAGGCGCTTGAAAGCTTTTGTTTCCAAGCGCCTCTATTATATTAATTAATATTTATAAGGAGCAAAAATGACACAACCTTATCAACAACAATTAAAAATCAGAACAGGTGTTTATGTATTCTTGAAAGAAACTATCAACCCTGTTGTATTATACTTTGACAATCCACAAGGTGCTTTTGAAGAATTAAAACAGGCTATGAAATCAGCAACACCTGTTTTAGTTGACAAACAAGCAAATGGACCTGTTAAAAGATTATGTGTAATTTCAAATCAAATTAGAGGATTGGCACTACAAGATGAACAATACCAATAAGATTTTAATTGACGATATTGAAAATGCACCAAACAAGTGTTTAGACGTAGACTTTAATGAAGTTATTGATGATATTCCATCAAAAGAACCTGTAAAAGCTCATTTGAAAATAAAATCTTTAGGTGATTTTATAGAAATTACAGGAAATGTTAAGGCAAACTTAACTTTAGAATGTGATTTATGTTTGAAAGAATTTGAATATAAATTAGATGAAAATATTGATGAAATGTTTGCGAAAAATGCATTACAAGAAGAATACGGACAAGAAACAGAAATCAAAGACGGACAGTTTGTTACAGATTTAGAAGGGCAAAATGAAATCGATATTTGTGATTTATTGTATCAATCTGTAATATTAAATATACCAAATAAAAAAGTTTGTGGTATAAATTGTAATAAAGGGGTTTTTCAAACAGATGAAGAATTTGTTGAGGAAGATCCAAGAATGGAAGTTTTTAAACATATAAAACTAGATAAGTAGAAAATAGAAAGGTATAGAGAAAAATGGCAGTACCAAAGAAAAGAACAGGCGCAAGAAAACAAGCTACAAGACGTGCAAATTGGAAAGCAATTAAACCTGCTACAACAAAATGTTCACACTGTGGCGCAACAGTATTAGCTCACACAGTATGTACTGAATGTGGTTACTACAAAGGAAAAGCAGTAAGCATCAAATCTGCTGATTATGTAGAAGCTACAGAAGTTAAAAAACCTGCTAAAAAAGCAGCAGCTAAGAAAACAACTAAAAAAGCAGAAACTCCAGTAGAAGAAGCTAAAGTTGAAGAAACAAAAGCAGAAGAAGTTAAAGAAGAAAAAACTGAAGAATAGTTTTTAAACAACTTACAGAGGAAAAATGACAAGAATAGCTATTGATGCAATGGGCGGTGACCATGCTCCACACGAAATAGTTGCGGGTGCGGTTTGGGCTGCTTATGAATATAATGTGCCTATAGAGCTTGTTGGAAAACAAGAAGATATTGAACGTGAATTAGATAAAATTAAAAACGAAGGATTTTTATCTGATTGCGGTCATCGTGGTACAAAAAAACGCATCAATGTAGATATTTCAAAGTTAGATATAAAAATTACACACGCAGATGAAGTTATTGAAATGGGTGAACACCCTGGACAAGCAATTAGAAAGAAGAAAAAATCTTCAATCGTATTAAGCGTAAAAGCTGTTGCTGATGGTAGCTCAGATGCGTTGGTTGCAGCAGGTTCAACAGGTGCTGCGATGGCTGCAAGTTTATTCGGACTTGGCAGAATCCACGGTATCACAAGACCTGCTATTGCTGCAACTTTACCATCATTGAAAAAACCTATAGTTGTTATTGACGGCGGTGCAAATAGTGAATGTACTCCTGAAATGTTGTATCAATTCGCTATTATGGGTTCTTTATATTCTAAACAACTTCTTGGCATTAAAGAACCTCGTGTTGGTGTTTTAAATATTGGTTCAGAAGAAACTAAAGGTAATACTTTAGCTCAAGAAACTTACAAACTTTTAGAAGCTAATAAAGATAAATTTAATTTTGTTGGAAACATTGAAGGTAACAAACTTCTACTTGATACTTGCGATGTAGTTGTTGCTGACGGATTTGTTGGAAACGTTACATTAAAGGTTACAGAAGGTGTTGCATCTCTATTATTTAGATTGATAAAAGAACAATTTGCCTCATCTTTATTTGGATGTGCAGTTGGGCTAATGGCAAAAATGTTCTTAAAGAAAATTTACCCAAGAATTAACTACGAAGAGTATGGTGGTTCATTACTTCTTGGTGTAAAAGGTATCACTGTTATTTCTCACGGCAGAAGTAAAGCTTATGCAATTAAAAATGCAGTAAGAGTTGCTAAAGAAGCTGTAGAAACAGGTTTAAACAAGAAAATTACAGAATTAATTGGAGGCTAATTGAAAAAAGTAGCATTTTTATTTCCAGGGCAAGGCTCTCAAGTGGTTGGAATGGGGCATGACCTTTTTGAAAATTTTGAAGTTGGAAAAAAAGTTTATGAAAAAGCAGATGAAGTTTTAGGTAGAAGTATATCTAAAATCTGTTTTGAAGGTCCTGAAGAAGAATTAAAACAAACAATTAACACACAACCAGCAATTTTGACGACATCAATTGCGGCATTAGAGGCATTTAAATCTAAATGTGATATAAAACCTGCATATACCGCAGGTCACAGCTTAGGTGAATATGTTGCATATTACGCTGCAGGTGCTATTTCATTAGAAAATGCGTTGAAGTTAATTCAAAAACGTGCAGAATTAATGGGTGCAACAAAAGGTGGCTCTATGGCAGCAGTTTTAAAAGCTGATGAATCCTTGATTAGAGAATGCATGGATGCAGTTGACGGTTACGTTGATATTGCTAATTACAACTCACCTGCTCAAATTGTAATAACAGGTGATGACGAAGCAGTAAAGAAAACTTGCGAACTTTTAACAGAAAAGGGTGTAAAAAGAGTTGTACCTTTAGCGGTATCAGGTGCTTTCCACTCTCAATTTATGAAAGAAGCAGGCGAAAAATTTGCTGATTTTGTGAAAGATATTGAAGTTAATGATACAAATATTCCAGTAGTTACAAATGTTGATGCGGAATTTACAACATCAAACTTCAAAGAAAAAATGCCAAAACAAATTTATTCATCAGTTCATTGGTGTCAATCTATAGAAAAAATGATTGATGCTGGTGTTGATACATTTATTGAATTTGGTAACGGCACAGTTTTAGCAGGACTTAATAAGAAAATTAATCCAGAAGTTAAAACATACAACGTTTACGACAAAGAATCGTTAGAAACAACGATTCAAAATTTAAATGAGGTATAAGATTATGAGTGAAAACTTAGCACTTGTAACAGGCGGTTCGAGAGGTATTGGTAAAGCATGTGCTTTACATTTAGCTCAAGCTGGTTACAATGTCGTAATCAATTATGCTGGCAACGAAGAAGCTGCAAAGCAAACAGTTTCTGAACTTGAAGCTTTAGGTGTTAAGGCTGAGGCTGTAAAGTTTGATATTTCAAATCACGATGAAGCTCAAGATGCAGTTGCTAAAATTATTGAAAAATACGGCAGAATTGATGTTCTTGTAAACAATGCTGGTATTACAAGAGATGGTTTGTTCATGAGAATGAGCAAAGAAAATTGGGACGCTGTAATCAATACAAACTTAACAGGCGCATTCAATGTAACTCAACCTGTTATCAAAGTTATGATGAAACAACGTTCAGGTGCAATCGTTAACATGGCAAGTATTGTAGGTATCTATGGTAATGCAGGTCAAGCTAACTATGCAGCAGCAAAAGCTGGTTTAATCGGATTTACAAAATCATTAGCAAAAGAATTAGCATCAAGAAATATTAGAGTAAACGCAGTAGCTCCAGGCTTTGTTCAAACCGACATGACAAAGAGCTTGGATTCTGCTCAAATCTCTGAGCATATTCCTTTGAAACGCTTAGGTGATGCTGATGATATTGCTGGAGCTGTAAAATTCTTAGCAGTTGATGCAACTTATGTTACTGGTCAAGTATTGCAAGTAGACGGCGGACTTACAATCTAGCAATAATAACAACTTTACAAAAGAGTGTTAAAAATTTGCAAAAAAATATTTACTTAATATAATATAGTTATAGAAAGTAATAGATGTTACAATAAAAAATGAGGAAAAAACAATGAGTACATTAGAAAAAGTAAAAAAAGTAGTTGTAGACCAATTAAGCGTTGATGAAAGCTTAGTAACTCCAGAAGCTAGCTTCACTGGCGACTTAGGTGCTGACTCTTTAGACACAGTTGAATTAGTTATGGCTTTTGAAGAAGAATTCGGTTGCGAAATTCCTGATGAAGAAGCTGAAAAAATCCAAACTGTTCAAGATGCAGTAAACTACATTGAAGCTCATTCTTAATTTACTAGAATGAATAAAGTTTAAGAAAAAGAGGGTCGGTCATTTTCTTATGATTAGCCCTCTTTTATTTTGTTTTGATGTAATATGAGGTAAAAATTATGGAAAAAAGACGAGTAGTTATAACAGGTATCGGTGCCGTTACACCTTACGGTTTAGGTGCTGATAATTTTTGGGAAAATGTTAAAAACGGTGTAAGCGGTATTTCACTAGCTCCAGAAAGCAGAATTGACAGAGAAAAACAATCAACTTACATTTATGGCATTGTTCCTGAATATGATGAATCTAAATTCTTAGATCCAAAAGAGGTTAAACGTTTAGATAGATTTGTTAAATACGGTGTTACCGCTGCAACAGAAGCTATGGAACAATCTGGCTTAGATATTTCTAAAGAAGATCCATACAGATGTGGTTGTTTGGTTTCATCAGCAGCAGGCGGTTACAGCACAATTGAAGAAAACCACTTAGTAATGTTGAAACGTGGCGATTACACAAAATGTTCACCATTTACAGTTCCAGCAATGATTGTTAACATGGTAGCTGGTAAAATCGCTATTAAATTTGGTTTAAAAGGCGTAAATAAAGCAATCGTTTCAGCTTGTGCCTCTTCAAACCACGCTATTGGTGATGCCTTCAGAACAATCCAATACGGCGAAGCTGACGTAATCGTTACAGGTGGTTCAGAAGCTACTGTATGTAATATGGGTGTTGGCGGATTCTCTTCTGCAAGGACACTTTCAAAACGTAACGACGAACCTACAAAAGCATCAAGACCTTATGATGTAGACAGAGATGGCTTCATTATGAGTGAGGGTGCTGGCGTTTTAGTTGTTGAAGAATTAGAACACGCTAAAAAACGTGGTGCTAAAATCTTAGCTGAAATCGTTGGTTATGGTCAAACTTGTGACGCTTATGATATGGTAGCTCCAGACCCAACAGGTGCAGCTGCAGCAAAAGCTATGGAATTTGCACTTAAAGATGCAGGTATTAAACCAGAAGAAGTTGATTATATTAATACTCACGGTACAAGTACTCACGTTGGTGATATTGGCGAATCATTAGCTATTGCAACCGTTTATGGCGACCAATCTAAGAACAAACACTTGATGGTAAGTTCTACAAAGAGTATGCACGGTCACTTGTTAGGTGCTGCTGGTGCTGTTGAAGCAATTGCTTGTATTAAAGCTATCAATGATGGTATTGTTCCACCAACAATTAACCTTGAACACCAAGATCCTGAAGTTGCAGATTTGAACTATGTTCCAAATAAAGCTGTTAAAGCAGATTTGAAATATGTTTCATCTAACTCTTTCGGTTTTGGTGGACATGATGCAACGTTAATTTTCAAAAAATATGAAGATTAATTTATAGTTGAATAGATTAAAAAGGGCGGGATTTTCTAACGAAAATCCCGCCCTTTTGGTAAAATTTTAGAACCAGTTGCAAAGGTTATCTTTGCAAAGAACTGAATTTAAATCATCTAAAACATCTTTTCTTGTTAAGTTGAATGTTAGAGGTGAGATTGAAATTTTATTTTGACGAATTGCGTAGATGTCAGAATTTTCATGTTCTTTTTCTGTCGATAGCTTACCTGCCATCCAATAGTAAGTTTTACCGCGAGGGTCGATACGCTTTTCGTAATTGTCGGTAAACATTCTGCCACCCATTTCAGTTACAACAATCCCGTTGATTTCATCTTGTGGAATACCTGGAACATTGATGTTTAGAATTGATTTTTCAGGAAAATTAAAGTCTTTTAGTTTGGGAATAAGGCTTTTTATGAATGTTGCAGCAAAGGTAAAATCTTCAAATATAGGTTTGTATGAATTTAAGGATACTGCAATGCTAGGAATATTCATCATAGCGCCTTCAATTGCGCAGCTAACAGTTCCTGAATAGATGATATCATGTCCAAGATTTGGACCGTGATTGATTCCAGAAATTATAACATCTGGCTTTTCTTCGTCTGATAAAACTGCATTTACGCCAATTTTTACACAGTCACCTGGGGTTCCTGATACAGCCCAAGAGCGTTTTGAACCGTAAAGAGGTCCGACTTCTTCAACTCTAAGAGGTGAATTGAGCGTAATCGAATGTCCTGCTGCTGAGCGTTCTTGGTTAGGTGCAATTAAATAAACTTCGTAAGTTGATGATAGAACTTCGCAAAGAGCTTTGATGCCGTTTGCATAAATTCCATCGTCGTTAGATATTAGAATATTCATAAAAAACTCCTTTTGTGATAATAAAATTATAAATAAAACAAAAATAAAAAACAGACAATTAGCCGATGTAATAACGAATTTGGGCTGAAACTTAACAAATGCAACAAAAAACTTGCAAAAATAAAATTATGGAGTAAAATGAAAGTATGAAGTATCGCGGGGTAGAGCAGCCTGGTAGCTCGTCGGGCTCATAACCCGGAGGTCGTTGGTTCAAATCCAGCCCCCGCAACCATTTTCAGCCATAGGCTTGAGTGAAAACTCAAGCCGTTTTTTATGCTCTTATTTTGTAACAACTTTATGAACAGCATATCAATGTTATAATTAATTTACAAAGTAATAATGAGGAAAATTTATGATAAAAGTTTTATTTGTATGTTTAGGTAATATTTGTAGATCGCCAATGGCACAAATAATTTTTGAAAATATGGTACAAGAAAAAGGACTTGAGTATGAATTTGAAATCGATTCGGCTGGTACAGAAGGTTATAATGAAATGTGTCATGCTGGTATTCACAGAGGAACAAAAGAAGTTCTAAGGAAAAATGGCATATATTTTAGGGAACATTATTCTCGTAAAATAAGAAAACAAGATTATGAATATTACGACTATATCATAGCGATGGATTCAGAAAATATTAGCGATATTGAATATATTGTTAGTGAAGATAAAGACAATAAAATTAAACGACTTTTAGATTTTACAAACAATCCTCGTAATATAAAAGATCCTTGGTATACAGGTAATTTTGATGAAACTTATGACGATGTTGTTGAGGGTTGTTCTGCATTTTTGAAATATTTAGAAATTTAAGTTTTGCAAGCCTTGCCAAAAATTGATTTTTCAATTTTGTTGAAATTAAAAGTCCAATACCTAAAACCCTTTTTGTGCAAAGAGTTTTATTGCAACGTTTAAAATCTTTTCTTTTGTATTTTCGTCTTTTTGCATATAGTCCCCAAGCTTATTTTTATTACAAAACAAACGTTTGATTTAATCAACGTAAAAAAGTTTATTCTTTCATTTGTAATAGACAAATAAATCTGTTTTAGCTAGAATAAACGTATTATGATAGATGTAAAAAAGATTAAATTGAACGATTTTGAGATTGGCGGAGATAAGTTAACTATCTTTGCTGGTCCTTGTGTTATAGAAAATCAAGAATTGCTATACGTAGTAGCTGAAACATTAAAAGAAGTTACTCAAGAATTGGGTATAAATTACGTTTTTAAATCTTCTTTTGACAAAGCTAATCGTTCTTCTATGTCAGGCTTTAGAGGTTTAGGCATGGAAGAAGGTCTAAAGATGTTAGCGAGCGTAAAAGAAAAATTTGAAGTTCCAATTGTAACCGATATTCATTTGCCTGATGAAGCTCAACCAGTTTCAGAAGTTGCAGATATTTTGCAAATTCCAGCGTTTTTATGTCGTCAAACTGATTTACTTCTATCAGCAGGTAAAACAGGCAAAATTGTAAATATCAAAAAAGGTCAATTTTTGGCACCACAACAAATGAAACCTTTGACTAAAAAGGTTGAAAGTACAGGTAATTCAAATATATTGCTAACAGAACGAGGCACAACTTTTGGATACAATAATCTTGTTGTAGATATGCGCGGTCTTAGAATTATGCAAGAAAGCGGATACCCAGTTGTATTTGATGCAACTCACAGTGTTCAACTTCCAGGTGCAAACGGTGAATCAACAGGTGGAGATAGAACTTTTGTTCCTCTATTAGCTCGTTCAGCAGTTGCAGCAGACGTAAATGCTTTATTCTTTGAAATTCATCCTGAACCAGATAAAGCACTATGTGATGGACCAAATATGCTTGCTCTAAAAGATGCTAAAAAAGTTTTCAAAATGTGTAAAGAAATTTTTGACTTAGTGAGAAGTGAAGAATGTTAGTAAAAACGTATGTTACAGGTATGCTAGAGAATAATAACTATCTTCTTTATGATGAAAAATCAAAAGAGGCTGTTTTGTTTGATTGTACTGAATATTTACCTGAAATTAAAACATTTTTGGACAACAATAATACAACTTTAAAATATGTATTGCTTACTCATGGACATTTTGACCATATTTTAGGTCTAAAAGAATTACACGAAAATATGCCAAATGTTCCAATATATGCTCACAAAGATGACAAAGATTTAATTGAAGATGTTTCAACTTTTGTGGATAGATTTGTTGGAGGTTTAGGCAAAGTCGAAGTTCCACCGATTACAAAATATATTGATGAAAATGAAGATTTGTCTATTGGAGGTGAAAAGATTAAGATTTATCACACAGCAGGACACACCAAAGGTGGCGTTTGCTATTTTGTAGATGATAAATTATTTTCAGGTGATACAATATTTTTAGGTAGTGTTGGCAGAACCGATTTACCAGGAGGAAGTTATGAAAGCCTTAGAAAGAGTGTTCGCCAAGTCCTAAACGATTTAGACGACAATGTGAAAATATACACAGGACACGGGGATTCAACAACTGTTGGATACGAAAAACAATACAATCCTGTTTTATAAAATAGAGGAAGAAAATGAAAGAACAATTACAAAAAATTTATGATGCTGCATCAGCAGACTTAACAAAGGCTACTTCAATAGCAGATATTGAAGAATTGAAATTGAAATACTTAAGCAGAAAAGGTGAATTAAATTCAATTAAGAAAAATTTAAAAGACCTTTCAGATGAAGATAAAAGAGTTGTAGGTGCTTTTGCAAATGAAATTGCTAACAAATTAGAAGCAGAAGTAAAAGCAAAATACGATGAATTTTATAAAAAAGAATTAGACGAAAAACTTAAGAAAGAAAAAATTGACGTAACTTTGACTGGTAAATATGTACCTCAAGGTCACGTTCACCCAATTACATCTACAATTGATGAAATTGTAGATATTTTCCACACTTTAGGTTTCTCAGTTGCTCCAGATAAAAACTCACCAGAGGTTGAAACAGAAAATTATCACTTTGATAAATTGAACTTCCCTAAAGACCACCCAGCACGTGATATGCAAGATACTTTCTATACAACAATTGCTCCTCACGTAATTTTACGTGGTCAAACTTCAGGCGCTCAAGTTCGTGTAATGGAAGATATGAAACCTCCTATAAAAATCATTGCACCTGGTAGAGTTTACAGAAACGAAAATATTAACTCTCGTAAAAACAATTTCTTCCACCAAATCGAAGGTTTGTACATTGATAAAAACGTAACTTTCGCTGATTTAAAAGGTGTTTTGAATGAATTTTTAAGATTATACTTTGGCGCATCTCGCCCAACAAGATTTAGAAGTTCTTTCTTCCCATTTACAGAACCATCAGTAGAAATTGATGTTCAATGTATTATGTGCCAAGGAAAAGGTTGCAAAACTTGCTCAGGTACAGGCTGGTTAGAAATTTTAGGTGCAGGCATGGTTGATGTGAATGTACTTAAAGCTTCAAATATTGACCCAGAAGTGTACAGCGGTTTCGCTTTCGGTATGGGTGTTGAAAGATTATCTATGTTGAAATATGCAATTGATGATATCAGATTATTCTTCAACAATGATGAAAGATTTTTAGAACAATTCTAGGAGAATAAAATGGTAAGCATTATAGATTGCGCAAGAAACGTAATGGGCGACAAATACGCTTTTATAAAAATGCTTATTTTGTCAATTCCATTGATGCTTTCAGTTTGGGCTGCAATGGGTGGAAACATGTTCATTAGTGTAACAATGTACATAGTTTTTGGTGTAATCTTTGCAGCGGTATTTTTTGAAACAATAAAGCGTTCTTTAAATAATGAACAAATGCTAATGCCATCATTCTTAATGCCAATTCCAATGTTTTGGACGTTGTTGATGGTTATACTAGTGAGCATTATGCCTTGTGTAATCAATTTCTTACTTTATATCGGTTTTGGAGCTCTTTGCGGCGTTTATCCGATTATTATTGAAAATCAAATATTGTTTTACGTATGTTTGACAATATTAGGGTTGTTATGCTCTTCAATTTATTTAGCAACGATTACTCAATATTTGCACACTGGCAAACTTAAAGATTCGTTCAATTTGATTGTTATTGCAAAATCAATAAAAACTTTTATCGTAGATTTAATTTTATACGGTATTCAAGCATTTTTGTTCACGCTGATTGCGTTGATACCACTTTACGTTATTGTTATGATGTACGGCACAGCAAGTGCTTTGATAATTATTTACAGTTGTATTTTAATTATGACAAACTATTTAATTTTTGCCGACTACATCGCTCAAACTAAAAAAGATGCAGATTGTAATTTATAATTTAAAATAAAGTTTTAAACAGGGCGGTTGCTGAAAGCAACCGCCCTGTTTTTGTAAAAGCGCCGAGGTGAAACCTCGGCGCTTTTTTATTCTAAAAATTTATTGGGCCAAATTGTTCAAGTTCTTTCAATTTTTCTTCAACTTTTTCCAAACCTTTTTGATATTTTTTTCTTTTAGCTTCACCTTTTGCGTTCATATTTTTTACTTTTAGCAAAATTTTATCTTCATCAAGTCGGCGAACTTTTTGTTTATGTTCCTCTTGTTTCAAAAACATGTAACCATAATAACCGCACCCTTCTGGAATGTCTGAAAAGGCTGTTTCTGGCAACTTTCCACCGCATTTACCGCAGTTTAAACAAAGTCGTTTTGGTAATTCTTTTTGAAAATCGTTCATATCATGATTATAACTGGATTTGAGAAACTTTTTAATTTTGTTAATATTTCGTAACAATTGCCCTAAAAAGGCAATTTTTACATGGTTTTAGACTTTATATATATGTAGGTAAGGTTAAATAAATATTTAGGTAAGGTTATAAAGCAAATGCAAAACGTATCAAAACAATACGTACAAGCTAATGGTAATTGTCCAAAGGTTAGTATATCAGTAACATCCCCAGGTGTAGGCAAATTTACAATGCCAGCCATGCAAAATCAAACAATGGTTTTGAACAACGGATGTTATCCAGCAGCCTATTATATCAATACCTTTGCATCGCCAATGATTAACCGACTAAATCAAGCCGCACTTGCAAATCAAATGGCAGATATAAACAGAATTAATGCTGAGGCAAACGGTAAAGGTTCAACCGAAAATATTAAACCAAAAGCACCTCAAACACCAGAACCTCAAGCTCAAGAAAAACCAAAAGAAACAACCGTAATTCAGTCACAAACAGTACCAATCAAACAAGAGGTTCAAATTCCAAAAGAATTGGTCGACGCAATCCAAACAATTGCAAAGAACACAACAAAAGCTGAAAAGCCAAAAATGGAATTAACTGATCATTACGTAAGAAATTTAGAATCATATCTAAACTCACAAGATAAAAAATTAAGAATAATGGCAGGACAAGACGTAGTAGCCAGACTTCAAGAAGATTCAGAAAGAAAGGATAACCCAGCACTTACAGCTTTAACAAACAAAATGTTACAAGACCCTGATTTAGGAGTAAGAAGTTTATCACTTGCAGCATTAGAAGCGAACTTAATAACAGGCGATGAGTTAACCGCAAAACTTCTAAAAAATATGGCTAAGATACCAAACAATGAAGAGGCCGATTACGCAAAGAAAATATTATTAAGAATGCCTCAGTAAAACAACAACAAACAAACGAAACCAAATTAATTAAAAGGAAATAATCAAAATGTCAATGACAATTCAAAATGCAACAAATACCGCAGCAGCTAGAAAATTTAGCTTGGGTAACGGTTTAGCAAAAGCCACAGGTTATGTAGGCTTGGCCGCAATTGCATACGATGCTCATAAATTAGGACAAGTTAGAGCTGGTGAACGCAGACGTGAAGCCATTGCATCAAGCGGTTTAGATGCATATATGGATTCAAAATCTTTGAATAAACCAAGTGTTTTGATGAGTAAAGCTCAAGATAAACGTTTCGATATGGAAATGAAGGGTCACTTATTTAACAATGTTCGTAACTTCTTCAATTCAGCAATCGGATATGTTAAAGGCGTTGGCGAATCTTTAGTTAGTAATGTTGTTCCTCTTGCTTTAACAACTGCAACAATCCTAACTAAGGGTGCAGTTTCTAAAGCTTCAGCTATTGGTTTAGCAGCTTATGGAACAGTTGATGTAGCTAAAAATTGTTTCGGTGTTGGTAAAGAACACTACTTGAAATAATAAGTTTAAAAGTTTTTTAATGGCGGTTTGCTTAGGTAAACCGCCATTTTTAGCGATTTTGAAAAAATAATTTAAAAATTTTTAAACAAAAATGTTGACTTTAAAAAAATCATCATTAAATAAAAACTGTCAGCGAGAATAAGGAGAGAGATTATGTCTATTAATGCAATTAACACAACTCTGTTAGGAATTTCATCAAAAAGCAATGTAAAAGTTCAAGTTTCTGTTGATGAAAAGAAGACAGAAGAAAAAACACAAACTACACAAACCGAAAGAAAACAAATGTCAGCAGATGATGTATTCAAATACATGACTGCAACAAGACCAACTGCGCCTGTCCAACTAAAGAAAACGGTTAACGTCAAAGCCTACGTAAATCAAGAAAGTGCTTCACGAATTTCGGCTTCAATGAAAGATTTTGAAGCTCAATATTCAGACAAACTTTCTACTGTAAAAGCAGAATTTGGCAACATTTCAGACGAATTAGCCGAAAAAATCACGTTAAAAATGTTTTAAAAAATAGAAATAATGTATTTATAATTTACTCGACAACGAAAAAAGAATTGCATTATGTAGATATCCGCCCGAAGAAGATTCGGGCTTTTTCTTTATTCTTTGACCATTTCTCTAAGTTTTTTCAATTGGTCACGAATTTCTGCAGCCCGTTCAAAATCAAGGATTTTTGCAGCTTTGTGCATGTCTTTTTCTAATTTTGTAATAAGTTTTGGCAAATCTTTTTTATCAATTCCAAGGTCAACCATTTCTTCTGCAACAATGTCTTCAAGGTTGCGATAACTTGCAACGAGTGAAAGAAGGTTGTTTTCAATAGGTTTTTTGATAGTTTTTGGAATAATTCCAAATTTTTTGTTATGTTCAAGCTGAATTTCACGTCGGCGTTCGGTTTCATCAATTGCTTTTTTCATTGAATCAGTCATGTTGTCTGCGTACATAATAACTTCACCGCAGGCATTACGAGCAGCACGCCCGATTGTTTGTATTAAACTTGTTTCTGAACGTAAGAAACCTTCTTTGTCAGC
>CALBKW010000069.1 GCA_937895785.1 uncultured Candidatus Melainabacteria bacterium
AGTTGTTTTTGAGAATCAGTTGTCAGAAATCATCGAAAAAGAGGATTTAAAAGATTACATAAAAGAGCAAAATAGTATTAAGCCAGCACCAAAGACTTACAATGATTTTCTTCAAATACAAGAAGGTCAGATGTATAGAAGACAGTTGAGTCCACAAGAAAGACAATATTTAATTTCAAATTCTTACGGTCAATATGATCCACAAGTTATGGACGATATCTATTCAGAAGGTACACTTGATGGGAATAATGTAGAACTTGAAAAAGAAATGATGGATTTGACTAAGAACGGTACAAAATATCTAATGTTATCAAACTTAGAACGAAAATATTTCTCAAATATTTCAGAAGTACTCCGTGGTGGCGGACAATAATACACAAAGTGTGAAGTGAAATAATTTATTTAGACAAAGGGTGGAAAAATGAGCCTAAATACATTTGATATCGCAGCATCTGGTATGACTGCACAAAGAATAAAAATGGATACTGTTGCAAGTAATATTGCAAACGTTAATACAACTCGTAATCCAGACGGTAGTAAAGGTGTTTACGTCAAAAAGAGCGTAAGTTTTAAAGCGATTTACGAAGATGAATTGTCGCGAGGTGCAAGAAACTTTGCTGCAAACTCTACAGATGCTAAATTTGACCCAAAAACAGGTGGTTTTACAATTAATACAGGATTTGCAATGAACCAAGGTTTAATCTCAAACGGTGTTAGAGTTGAGTCAATTCATGAATCTGACCATCCAACAAAGATGATTTATGATCCAAATCATCCAGATGCAGATGCCGAGGGTTATGTAGAGTTGCCAAATATTAATGTCGTTGAAGAAATGGTTGATATGGTTTCGGCTTCAAAAGCTTATGAAGCAAACTCTGTTGTTGCTGAAAACGTGAAATCAATGATTCAATCAGCTATGAATATCTAATAAAATAATAACTAAGGGGTGTGGAAATGGAAATTAATAGTAGTTTACCATATATGCAAAATATAAATTCAGCATTGAATTTTAATCCAATACAAAATTATAACAATACATTAAAAGGCAATGCCTCTTTTGATGTAAATAAGGGTATTGCAGATAATTTTGACAATATTCTTCAAGAATCTATGAAGGCTGAGGAAGTTGCGGCAGCAAGAAAATTTAATAATATGTCACCAGTTGACAGTTTAATGGGTTCAATTGAAAAAGCTTTTGGAAACGGTTTAGATGACGTTAATGAAAAAAGATTAGAAGCTGATGCTATGCAAGAGGCGTTTGCGAGAGGTGAAGACGTTAGCGTTCACGATATGATGATTGCTTCAGAAAAAGCGACATTAAGCTTGCAAATGGCAATGCAAATCAGAAATAAAATGATTTCAGCATATACTGATATTAAAAATATGAATTTCTAAAATGCTTTTTTGAAAGAATAAAAAGGCGCGGGGTGCAAACATGCACCCCGCGCCTTTATTCCTTAAACGTAAAGGGAACTTAACAATTTTGAAATTTCTAAAAAAAAATATTATTATATTGAAGATAACGTGTAACTTGAGGTAATTATAAATAAATGGAAAATAATACAAACGACCACTTAAAGTTGTTTTTCGGTGATATTAAAAAGTTATGGGATGGGCTTGAAGTTCCACAAAAGTTCGGTCTTATTACTTTATCGTTAGTGACAATCGTTGCTGCTACATATTTTTTAGTCAAATCATTTGAACCTGATTGGGCGGTTTTATATAATGATTTGCCAGAATCAGATGTTGCAAATATTGCTGAATCATTCAAAAAAAGTGGTCAAGCATACAAAGTTTCAGAAGACAAAAAAGCAATTATGGTTCCAAGTAAAGATAAAGATGACTTGAGAATCTTTGTTGCTGAAAATGACTTGATTTCTAATCAAGCTCCAGGGTTTGAATTGTTAGACGATATGCAATTAGGCTCAACAGAGTTTAAAAATAAATTGACAAAACAAAGAATTTTCCAAGGTGAAATTACACGTTCTATTGAAAAAATGAACGGTATTAAAAGTTGTAGAGTTCAATTAGCTGATCCTGAACGTTCTATTTTTGAAGACAAAGATGAAGCTCCAACGGCTTCTGTAATGCTTATTTTGGATAATGGCTATAGATTAAAATCATCTCAAGTTAAAGCTATCAAAAATCTTGTAGCCTATGCAGTTCCAAGAATGACTCCAGATAGAGTATTTATTACAGACCAAAATGGTGCTAGTTTGTCAGATGAAACAGGCAAAAATAATAACGATATGGAATCATTTAAGTCTAATGCTGAAAAACAAACTGCAGATAAGATTACACAAGTTTTAGAAAAAATTGTTGGCAAAGGTAATGTTTCGGTTCAAGTTTCGGCTGATATTGATTTTAACTCAACTAGAGCAACTATTGAAACTTACGTTCCTGTGGGTGATGGTGAAAACGGTTATAAAGGTGTTATGACAAATTCTCAATCAGAGGTTGAAACATATGAAAATCCTAACCAAGCACCAGTTAATGCAAATGTTCAAGCAAGAAACTTAAATTATGCAAAAGAAAAGAACTCTGTAAACTACAGTGTATCAAAAGAAGTTAAACAAGTTGTTTATGCTCCAGGTACTGTAAAGAGAATGACAATTGCCGTTGCAGTAAACAAAATTTTAACAGATAAAGAAAAAGAAGAATTGCAAAACCTTGTTCTATCTGCCTCAGGTGCAAATTATGAACGTGGTGACGTTATCACTGTTTCTAGTTTGCAATTTGAATCTATTGCAGAAGAAAAAGCAAAGCAAGCTCAATTGGATAAAGAAATTAAGAAAAAATCAACAGTAGATTACTTAACAAAAGACTTAGGACCATTGTTAGTTGTTTTAATTTTAGGTCTAGCGGCTTTATTTGTAATCCGAGGTGTTGTAAACAGATTTGGTCAAGCATTTGAAAAACCTGAAAAACAAACTTTCGAACCTGTATTACCACCAATTGAGGATAATTTAGATGTTCTAATGTCTCCAGATAATATGCCTAAAATTGAGGCTAATATTGATCCAGAATTAGAACGAGCAAAAATGGAAATAAACGATACAATTATGGCAGATCCTGCTGAGGCTGCAAGATTGCTAGTTTCATTTATTAAGGAATAAAGATTATGGCGATGAATAATTATGGTGGAACTCCAATAGGAAGTACAACATTAAGTAATAATATTAACTCAATAAGTAACACCTTACTTTCTCAACAAAATATTGTTGCAATGAATTCAACTCAAAAAGTTGCGGCACTATTGATTTTGTTAGGACCAGTAACTGCAGCAGAAGTGTTGAAAAATATTACGGATAATGATTTGTTGGAACAAATTGCATTAGAAATTGCAAGTTTAAATAAAGTTCCAGTAGAATCTCTTGTTGGTATTTTGGAAGAATTTAGAAGCTTGTTCCAAGCAAGTCGTTACCTTGCAAAAGGTGGTAAAGATTATGCTAAACAAGTTTTGGAATTGACTTATGGTCCAGAACAAGCAAAAAGAATTATGGCAAGGTTGGAAGCTATGATGAATGCTAATCCATTCCAGTTCTTTAATGAAGCCGATCCTGTTCAATTGGCAACATCATTCCAAAATGAAAATCCACAACTTATTGCTTTGATTTTGGCTTATTTACAGCCAGCTCAATCAGCAAGAGTTTTGAATAACTTAACTCCAGAAGTTCAGGCTCAAGTTGCAATCAAAATTGCAGATATGGATACAACAAACCCAGAAATTTTGGCTGATATCGAAAAAATTGTAGAAACTAAGTTCTCATCAGTAATGGTTCAAGACTTCTCTCAAGCTGGTGGTATTGATACATTGGCAAGTATTTTGAACCGTGCGGATAGACAAACTGAACGTAATGTTCTTGAATTGTTAGAAATCGAAAATCCAACTCTTGCGGATGAAGTAAGAGAATTGATGTTCGTATTTGAAGACATACTTACTCTTGACGATAGAACAATTCAACGCGTATTACGTGAAGTTAATACAAAAGATTTGGCATTGTCACTTAAAGGTACTAAAGAAGAAGTTAGAGAAAAAATCTTCAAGAACATGTCAGAACGTGCACAAAAAATGTTACGTGATGATATGGAATACTTAGGACCTGTACGTGCAAAAGAAGTTCAAGATGTACAAGCTTCAATTTGTGCTACTATTAAGGCTTTAGAAGCGGCAGGTGAAATTGTAATCGAACGTGACCCAGGTGAGGAAGAATTCATTGACTAGGATTAAAGCATCAGAAATTCAAATGGGTTCTAATTTTGTTATGCCTATTGACAATCCCTATAAAGAGATTGAAACAAGGGCTGAACAAATTATAAAAACTGCTGAATTGCAAAAACAGCAGTTAATTCAAGCTGGGCAAAAACAAGCTAATGAAATTATTGCACAAGCTCAACAACTCGTAGAACAAGCAAAACAAGAGTGTGCAAACCTTATTGAAGCTGCAAAAAATGAGGCAACTACGGAAGGTGTAAAAATCCGTGAAATGGCTCAAAAAGAGGGCTATGAAGATGGATACAAGCAAGGCTTTAATGAAGGCACAAATTCTTTAGAAGAAAAATTTAATGCTTTAGACTTGTTTGCTCAAGCACAATATGACGTAAAGCACAATATAATTAAGTCTGCGGAACTTGATATTGTAGATTTGGTTTTAGCGATTGCACGTAAAGTTTGTAAGAAATCTTTGGACGAAGATACAGAAATTCTGAAAAATATTACAGTTGATGCGATTAAGCAATTGAAAGACAAGGAAAGTATTACAATTACTATAAGTCCAGAGTTGGCTGAAAAAATTTACTCAATTTCAGACAAGTTGAAAGAGGAAGTTCCAAAATTAAATTCAATCAGAATTATTGAAGATGCAAATGTTTCTGCTGACGGCACTATTGTTGAAACTCCGCTTTCTCGTGTTGATTCACGACTAAAAACTCAAATTGACCAAATTGCAGAAAAAATGATGTCAGAGCATTATTCAACAATAGAAGACGAAGTTGGCGAAGATAGCAACGCAGATATAGTCAATATTGGTTCGACTCAAGAATTAATAGATAAGAAAGAGTTTTCGGAAGACGAATTAACTCCACCACCTTTGGGCGAAACAATTGAACGTATACAACAAGAAAATGCGGAACAAAGCGCCGAAAATGCACCTAAAAATGAGGTTTTGAACAATGACAATAATGTTCAATAAAGACAAGTTTTTAGGTTCAATGCAAGATGTAAAGACGATTAAAGAAATCGGCAAGGTTACAGAGATTACGGGCTTAATTATTGAAACCGATGGTCCTGAATCTAGTATTGGTGATTTGTGTTATATTTATAAGAAAAATTCTGAAAACCCAATTTGGGCAGAGGTTGTAGGATTTAAAGAAAATAAAATTTTATTAATGCCACTTGGCTCAATGGACGGAGTTCAACCTGGGGCATTTGTGCTTAATACAGGTGAACCTATGAAAATAAAAGTAGGAAACCAATTGTTGGGAAGAGTTTTAGATGGTTTAGGTAATCCAATTGATTCTTTAGGCGAAATCTCTTCTCAATGCTATGTTTCAACTTCAGCAAAACCGATTAATCCATTAAAGCGTGCAAGAATTGACAGTCCTTTGTCGTTGGGTATTAAATCTGTTGATGGATTTATAACTGTTGGTAAAGGTCAAAGAATGGGGATTTTTGCTGGTTCTGGGGTTGGTAAAAGTACTACAATGGCAATGATGGCGAAGAATACCTCGGCTGATATTAACGTAATCGCGTTAATAGGGGAACGTGGTCGTGAGGTTCGCGAATTTATTGAAAAGAACTTAGGACCAGAGGGGATGAAGCGTACAGTTGTTGTTGCTGCAACTTCAGAGCAACCCGATTTAGTAAAAATTAAAGCTGCATTCGTTGCAACTTCTATTGCTGAATATTTCCGCGACCAAGGACGTGACGTGTTGTTTATGCTTGATTCAGTAACACGTATTGCAATGGCTCAACGTGTTGTCGGACTTAGTGCTGGTGAACCCCCAGCAATGAAAGGTTATACTCCAAGTGTATTTGCTATTATGCCTCAATTGATGGAGCGTGCTGGTTGTAATGATAAGGGTTCAATCACAGCACTTTATACAGTTTTAGTAGAAGGTGATGATTTTAACGAACCTATTTCTGATACGGCAAGAAGTATCTTGGACGGTCACATTATGCTTTCACGTGATTTGGCTCATAGAAACCATTATCCAGCAGTTGATGTGTTACAATCAATCAGCCGTGTTATGGGTGATGTTACAACAAAAGAACACCGAGAGGCTGCAGCAAAAGTCCGTAACTGGTTAGCAGTTTATAAAAAGAATGAAGATTTGATTAACATTGGCGCTTATGTAAAAGGTTCAGATCCAATGTGTGATGAGGCGATTCGACGAATGAACTCCATAAATGGATTCTTATGTCAAAGTACAGCCGATAAATTTGAGTATGAAAATATTGTTGAAGAATTGAAAAAACTTGCAAAATAGATTAGTTTTGAGTGTTTTGTTCTTCTTTTTTTATCATATCTTGTAGCATATTTTTTGCTACCTCAAGCTGTGCATCATGATTTTTCTTCAAATCTTGTTGAGTAAGCGCAATTTGAACATCTGGTGTAATACCTTTTTTGTTGATATCATTTCCGTTAGGAGTTAGATATTTTGCAATGGTTAGGTTCATACCTGTTTCGTTAGGTAATGTAAGCACTTCTTGAACCATACCTTTACCGTATGTTGTTGTACCTACTAGTTTTGCCTTGTGATAATCTTTTAAAGCTCCAGACAAGATTTCACTTGCACTCGCACTAGATTTGTCGATTAAAACTACCATTGGCTTATCAACATTGTAATCAACATTTTGGGCAGGCATATTGCGTTTGTAACCGTTTCTGCCAACAATACTTACAATATTTCCTTGAGGAATGAATAAGTTAGCTATGAACACAGCATTTGGAAGTAAACCACCCGGGTTGCCTCTTAAATCAAGGATTAACCCTTTTGTTTTATCCGTTTTTTCTAATGCATCTAAAAATTCATTTGTTGTTGATAAACCTATAAAACTTAAAATTTGAATGTATCCAATATTTTTGTCTACAGAACTTTTAACGGTTTTAATCTTAATTTCTTTACGTTTTATATTTTTTGTTAATTTTTTGTTATCCCTAAGTATTGTAACTTCAACAACGCTATTTTCAGGACCTCTAACAAGTCCAGCAACGTCAGAAATTGACATTCCGCTAACTTCTTTTTTGTTTACTGCAAAAATAACATCATAAGCTTTGATACCTGCATTGCTTGCTGGAGTACCTTCGATTACATTGAAAACTGTAATTTTTCCTGAATTAGAGAAGATATTAACCCCAATACCTGTAATTTTAGAGTCAATTGAGGTGTTAAGCTCCGCAAATTCAGTTTTAGACATAAATTTTGAGTATGGGTCATTAAGGCTTTCAAGCATTGTGTTGATTGCTACGTAAGCATCTTCGTCAGTTTTGATTTTGCCTTGATAATGCGCTTTCCAACGATACCAATCTTGTTCGTTCATATCAGTATCGTAATAATTATTTTTTATAACTTTCCAAGCTTTGTTAAAAAGTTTTTGGGAGTCAATGTATTCAGTGTTGACGTTAGTCTGCAAACCAACAGGGCTTGAAGCTAATTTTAAATACATATTGCGAAGCAAGTTGTTAAAAACTAACAACGCTACAACCAAAATTATGAAAATGATGAAGTGTTTTTTGTTCATAGCATAATTTAACATCAATGGATAAATTTAATCAATAGGTAATGTAGTGTTGTTGATAATGAGTTTTAATTTGATAAGATCCCGTAATAAATACGGGATGACATTAGATTTCATGTCACCCTGAATTTATTTCAGGGTCGCAATGTTCTTCCAATGAAGTTTTGATATATTTGTCAATTTTTGTTTAGAAACTTTTTGATTTATCTTGAGATGTTGTTATAGGTGAGTTATAATAGACTTATAGTAAAAAAGGAGTTAATCTATGAAGATGAGAAAGAATAAAGCATTTACGTTAGCTGAAACCTTAGTTGTAATGGGTATCATTGGTGTAGTTGCAGCGTTGACTATCCCAAACTTGAGCGCATCAACAGGTAATAAGGAAAATGTGGCAAGAGTACAAAAGGCATATTCAACAATAAATGAGGCTTTTGAAAGAACACAAGCCGAATACGGAAACCTTAAACGTTGGCGTTGGGCAGATGGTTGGAATGGTAACGATGATACTGACTTTTTTGCAAATAGGTTGTTAGAATCGTTGAAGATAACAAAAAACTGTGGAAGAACTGCGAACTTAGGATGCTTCAGTAGTTCTGTAAAATATTTAAATGGTGACGGAGCACCTGGGGATTCTACTACTGATATGTATAAAACAATTTTGGCAGATGGTTCTAGTTTAGGAATCATGGTTGCATCTGGTGTTATTTCTTTTTATGTAGATATTGATGGTCCTAAAAAAGGTCCGGCTACTTTCGGCAAAGATATTTTTGATTTTTATATTTCAAATGGCGGTATTAGCGGTGAAAAATATAAACTTCTTTCCGATTCTTCAAATCTTATGGAGAATACCTCTGTGTCTTCATCTGCGTGGACATCAGCATTCAAGTATGGTTCGGGGCTTGCCACTTGGATTTTGCAAACCGGTAATATGGATTACTTAAAAGCTACAAATGGGGTCTGCCAAAAGGGTGGTAAGACTTTAACACTTAGCGGAAACACTACTTGTAGATAAGGATTTAACACAAACAAAGCGCCAAGGTAATACATTGGCGCTTTGTTTGTGTTTTAATGTTTTGTTTATCCTCTTTACAGCCTTTCGAATCCTGGGGAAGTTTGAGGTAAGTTTTGATAACCCTTGTTTGCGTAGACAGTTTTTCTGATGTATCTATCGGTATAGCCACCTTTTTTGAATAATTGTT
>CALBKW010000070.1 GCA_937895785.1 uncultured Candidatus Melainabacteria bacterium
TAAAAGTTGATATAGGAATTTCAATTTCATCTTTTGAACATGACGGACTAGGACGTTATGGTGATAGATTAAACCCAAATGGTGATTTGAAAACAATGTTTAAAATTAAAAAGATTATCAAAAAGGGTGGGCTTTTATTTTTGTCAGTGCCTGTAGGTCCTGATTGTTTGGTGTGGAACGCTCACAGAATATATGGGCAGTTAAGATTACCAATGTTGATTAAAAATTGGAAACTTTTAGAAGTTTTTTCGGATAGTAATATAACTTTTGCTGGAGAACCTGTTGCGTATCCAACGCATGAACCAGTGTTGGTGTTAAAAAATATTTAATAAAAAATAAAGACCATTATAAATGGTCTTTATTTTTTTATGGAGCGGAAGACGAGACTCGAACTCGCAACAACCTGCTTGGAAGGCAGGGACTCTAGCCATTGAGTTACTTCCGCATAGAGTTTTCTTATTTAATTGTTTTCTTGCATCACGTAACTCAATGGCCTTTAATTAGACTTCGTTTCGTCAAGCCTCACCGATAAGTTACTTCCGCATAGAGTTTCTTATTTAATTGTTTTCTTGCATCATGTAACTCAATGGCTTTCAATTAGACTTCGTTTCGTCAAGTCTTACCGATAAGTTACTTCCGCATAGAGCTTATATGTAAATAATAATATAAATTCAAAATAAAATCAATATTTATTTTATTTTGAAAATTGATTTGTGATAAAATCATGGAATGATTTTATCGATTTTGAACAAATATAAAACATTTTTTATTGTATTTTTCATATGGGGGTGTATCACGCTCTTGCGTATTTTTAATCATATTCCTTGGTGTGATGAAGCGCATGCTTGGACAATAGCAGAAGAACTTAATATTATTGATATTTTCAAGTTAATGCATCAAGAGGGGCATTTGTTTATTTGGTATTTATGTTTACTGCTATTTGCCAAATTTAATGTTTTATATCCGTATTCAATGCAAATTATAAACTGGATTTTTTGTGCATCAGCATTGATTATTTTATGGCTAAAATCACCTTTTAACAATTGGATTAAAAGTTTTATAACATTTTCTTTTCCATTTTTATTCACATATTCTGTAATAGCTCGTTGTTATTCAATTGGAATTTTATTTTTGTTCTTGTTAACAATCCATTTTAAAGATAAAGTAAAACGTCCCCTATTGTATTCAGTTTTGCTTATAATTACAGCAAATACAAGTGTAATGGCATTGTTTGGAGCAACCGCTTTTGGTGTATTATTTTTATATGATTTTATAAAATCTAAACCAGAAAAAACTTTAATTTTAAAAACTTCAATAATTTTATTATTAGGTGCAGTAACTGTTTTGTTGCAAATCGGTGGTGCTGGTCAAGAAGGTGGTTATCATTTATCAACTAACTTCTTAAATAATTGGCTGTTTTATGCTGGTTTTGCTTTCTTAGCTTGTTTTTTATTTTTAATTAGAAGTCAATTAAGAATAGTCTTTTTCGTAATATCTACAACTTCCTTGTTGGCATACTGTTTTATGTTCGTTTATCAAGGTCATTTTATACATCACTTTTTTTATTACATATATTTTATTATTGCTAGCTGGCTTTATTTTGATTTGTCAGATAACAATAATAAATCAAAATTATTAACTTGTTTTGTCGCAATAATTTCTTGCTTTTTATGCTTTTATCCATTATTTATGCAAAAAGAAGATCGTACAAAGTTTTTAGAAATACTTTATTTACAAAATATGAGTGGTATTTCAGAAACAGAAGTTATAAAAACATTATTGAACGATAACAATTTTAAAGGTAATAATGTTATTGTTGCAGATAGTAATATGTCATTTATTTTTTCAATGTTGCCATATCAAAAAACAATGCATAAAAAACTTGTAAGCTATTGTAATGGCAATTATTTTGACCATACTTTTTATATAACATATTTGACTGATGCCTCTAATAAATATTGTAAAATAAATCAAGAATCAAAGCATAAAAAATATTTTACTGTTAATTTCTCTTATGAACATTTAGGTGAATTGATTGAGAAATATGGAGATTCTTTAGCATATGGACTACCAGACATAAAAAACTTAACTGGTGGTATAGATTTGGATGAAGTCTATTTTCAGTTGTCAGGTCAGATGTATTCAATAAAGAAGTATAAATGCTTTACAAACGGTCTATCTTGTATTTATTTAGTTGGCAAACCTACTAATTAAACAGACTATTCAAAATTCTATATAATTTATATTGATCTTTTGGTCTACCTTAAGTTAAATCCAATGATTGATGTCATGACATGCAAAAACATATAAACTAATAATGTCAGAAGAAAGACATCAAGAGTGTTAATGAATAACAAGGGGTGGAATTGTGAAACGTTTAATCACTACATTAATGATATTAGTTGTAACAGCAATGAGTGCAAACGCAGCTAATGAGCAAAAGATGAATGTGTTAAATTCAATTGAAATTGATTCATTGAAAGATACATACAATATTACTTTAGATACAAAATCTGAAGTAAATATGAAACGTACAATTCAATCAACAAATAATATGATTTTGACATTGAAAAATATTAAACCTTCGAAATCATTAAACACTATTTATAAAAACGCTGCAGAAGTCGATAGCGTAATGGTAGAGCCTGTTGGTGACAATTCTTTAAATATCATTATTCAAGCTAACAATATTGCTAATTCTGCGGTTACATTTAATACAGAAGAAGCTACATTAGAAGCTTCAAATAGCAAATCTGTATTAGGTGCGACTTCAACAGCAAAAAAATCGAAAAAACATTCAAGTAAAGACAAAATTGTTTTGTCAGCTCCTGTAGATGCATACGCACCTGTTTATCAAGAAGAATTTGATGAAGAAGATTTAGATTCTGAGGGTCCAATGTCAGGTTTAATCGCAATGATTAAAAATTTCTTAGGACAAGGTAATATTTCTAATATTGTATCAACTGGCTTAATCGGTATAATTTTATTTTGCGGTATTAAATTATTCAAAAAAGAAGAACCTGAAACAGCAATTGGTTTAGCACAAAGCTTAAAAGATAGAGAATTAAGCTTGTACAAAGACATGTCAATGCGCGGTGGTGTTGTAGGACCTATGTCTTTAGAAAGACCACAAGAATCATTGAACATTCAAAGACCGCAAGTTCAAAAACAACCAATTGCTCCTCAGGTTGCTAAACCTGCCGTAAATGCAAAAGCTGGTTATGGAATGAGAGCCTACCAAGCTAGCTCAAAAAATCCTTATATGTCAGCAGATAACAGCATGATGCAAAGACCTGTATCTTCTGCTCAAGTTACTGGACAAGCTCAAGCTCCTCAATCAAGAATTTTATCAACAGTTGGTTCAAGAGTTAACCAAAACAAAATGAATTTAGGTATAAATAGACCAGTTCAAAATATGTCTGCTCCTGTAGCAAAAGCATCAAATATTGATAGTATGAAATTCTTAGAATCAATGACTCAAATTTATGAAAAGAATGGTCGTTCAGATTTAGCTCAAGGTTTGAAAGCTGGTATGTTAAAAGCAAAAGCAAACGTATAAATTTTAATAAACACATGACAACATTAACACTAGGGACATTAAGATGTCCCTTTTTATTTTATTGTAACAAAATCTTAACAAACTTCTAAGATTCCCTAAAGTTCATGCTTTGAAGTGCCGACATTACATGTGTAGGTATCGTGTATATGTAAAGGTCGTACAATATGATGGATTTATTGAAAAACGTAAAAGCAAAAGTTGCACAAAATAATGCGGCAATGGGCACAAGTTCTTCTGATTCACTAAATAATGGTTTTAGCCAAAGAATTGACCATGTTGCTGATAATGTAAATAAAAGTGCATCAATTTTTACATCAGTGTATGGTGATGCTAAAGCAAGTGCTGAAGCAGAAGTAAAAGAAATAAATAATAGATTGAAGAAACAACAAAGAACTCAAGCTATTATAGGCGCTCTTACGACAGCAGCATCATTAGCTCCTCAAGCAATGAGTTTGCTTGCATCAATTAAAGCATGTAAATCAGCAAGTACAGATACAAAAACAACTCCTCAACAAAAACAAAGTCAAATCCAAGAATTTACACAAAAAATTGCAGATGCAGAAAAACAAGTTGAAACTTATACATCAGAAATTGCTACACTAAATAGCGATATTGAAAATGCAAATAATACAATTACAGAACAAACAGAAGTTTCAAAAACAAAACAAAAAGAAATTGATGATGCAAAAGATGCGGTTGATGCATTGACAAAATCAAAAGATGATGAAACCGACGAAACTTTAGTATCTTTAAATAACGATATTAAAAGGCAAAATACAAATAAAGCAGATGGTGAAAATGATTTGGCAAAAGCAAATGCAATGCCTGATACTATTCAACAAAAGAAAGTTGTAAATGGTCAAGTTCAATATGTGACTGTTAAAAATACAAATAAAGCAAAAGCAAAAGAAGCGGCTGAAAAAAAGATTAAAGCTGCAGAAGAAGAAATTAAAAAATTAGAAAAACAAAAAACAGAAAGAAAGGCTGAACTAGATAAACAAATAGCAGCAAAAGAAGAAGAAAGAAAAGCTGCAGTAAATGCAAAAAGAGAGGCTGATGAAGCAGTTGCAAATGCTCAAGCAGAAGTAGAATCAAAGAAAGATTCAGTAGATGAAAAGACTAAAGCAAAAGATAGATTAGAAAAGACTGAAATTCCACAATTAAAGTCTGCTTTAGAAGATTTGAAAAAAGCTGCTGGGGCAACTACATCTACAACTCAAACGCAAACAACACAAGTAAGACAACAAACTCAACAAACACAACAAGTTGCTCAAGAAGATCCGACAAAAAAGAAACAATCTTGATTAAATAAATTAGATTAAATGGCGAATGTTAATAATTGTTAACATTCGCCATTTTTTACTAAAGTTTAGTCCATGATATACCGACATGCATGATGTATGGTAATATGTGTATAAAAAGGAGAATAAGTTATGTCAGGAATAGATGATAGATTTAATAATTTAAATACAAAAGTATCAAGTGACTATGCGAAATTTAAATCATCTACAGGAATTTCTTATAGTGGTTCATCGTATGATGCACTTTATGCTCAAGCACAACAAACTGTTCAAGAAACTCAAGACAGTGTTAATTATACAAGCAGTGATAGCGGTTCAGGAGTTAGCAAATTAGCAATGGGTATATCTATTGCTTCAGCAGCACTACCACTAGCTACAGCAGCGTTTGCTTTATTTAAAGGTTCAGGCTCAGGTTCTAGCAAGGTTGCCGCAGGTACTAATGTTGATGCAAATTTAAAAGCCTTCCAAGCTGATGCTTCAAAATCTAACAGAAAGACATTGGAAAAAGATTTAACAGCATTGAGATCTCAAAGAGATGCTTTACAAGCTACAGTTGATTCAAAAAATAAAGAAATTGGTGAATTAAAAGATAGAAAAACTGCAGAAGAAAAAGATGGTTCAGAAACAGCAAATGTAAAAGCTGAAATTGCAAAAATTGATGAACTATTGAAGGGTACTGATACAACATCTGCTTATGGTAAAGCTTTAGCAGATTCAAAAGCAAAACAAGATGAAATTACTGGTGTAGATACTCAAATTTCAACACTTGAAGCTCAAAATGCTGATACTGTAAAAGCTAGAGATAAAGCTGCAGCAGAAAAAACTGATGCAGAGGCTAAATCTGCAGAGTTAGCTGGAAAAATTAGTACTGCAGAAGCTGACCTTACAGGTTTAGAATCTGATTATTCTAGCAAAAAAGACCAATTAAAAGAAGCAAAAAGAAAAGATGGTAAATACGAAACTGTTAAACAAGCAGACGGTTCTTATGTAAAACAAAAAATTGATAATAAAGCTGAAATTAAACGTTTAGACGGAATTGCTAATGAAGCAAAAGAAAAAGTTGATGCCAAAAAGAAAGAAATTAAAGAATTAAAAGAAGGCGAAGACGGCAAAGGCGGTAAGAAAGCTCAAGACGATATCGTAAAAGCTAAAACAGCAGAAATTGAATATTATAACAAATCTATGACTGATGGCAAAACAAATGTTAAAGACTTGTTAGAACAAAAAGAAACATTAAAAGCAGAAAAGGATGCTTTAGATAAAACAGCCGAAGATGAAAAAACTAAATTAACAGAAAAGAAACAAGAATATCAAACAGCTTTAGATACTGGTGTAGCTAAAGACCTTCAAGCGAAAATTGAAACATTAGAAAAAGAAGTAAAAGATATTACTGATGGTGATTTGAAAACATTAAATGAAAAAATTGCAACTATTGAAACTTCATTAGGTATCAAAGGTTCATCATCAACAGGCGCTTCTGACGAAACTGGAACTGTTACACCAACAGGTGATGCAGGAACTGGCAGCACTCCAGCAACCACAGACGGTGCTGATGTAAAAGTTGGCGAAGACGGTTTGACTGACTATATCAGAGAGTCTGAAGACAAACCTGATGTTGATAATGATGCTTCTGTACAATCAATGTCAATGTGGGAACAACAAGATATTCCAGGATTACCAAAAAATGGTGACAAAAAGACAGTTGATGGTAAAGAATACACATACCAAAATAATACTTGGACAGATGCAGAAGGTTATACTTATGTAGATGAATGGGGCAGACCTGGAAGACGCATGTAGTAACAATAAAATAAGAATAAAAAAATACCAAGGTTTTAAACCTCGGTATTTTTTTATTTAACTAAGCGAATTATTAGTTGTTATATAATACGTATCTAGCTGCATAACCATTTGGTAATACTTGTTGACCTTTAAATACAACTGAGAATTGGTCAATGATTTGAGCGTTACCATCGTGGCAAGCACCTGTGTGACTAATACCTTTGTTATCAACAGCAGAACCGCCAACTTGGTTATCTGCTGATACATAGCCGTTGTTAGAACCTTGGTTCATATTAGCCATACAGTTAGATAATTTGTTTGGTTTTCTTTTACCGTTTACGTCAACGATAGCTGTACAACGACCACCTCTAGCAGCTACGTTGTAGTTTGTACAGTGGTGCATAGTTGTTGGATCGTATGATAAAACCATACCATCAGCAAAGAACAATGTATAGTTTGATTGTGCAAAGCCCATTGTTCTACTTTCTTCATCATTAGCATATGTAGCAGATGTTACAAGTTTTACGATGTGCATTTTGTCGTTTAAAATTTGGTACAATGAATCATCTGCTGTGGTTGTCATTGTAATATCAGCAAAGTCTACATAGTTCAATGCAACTGACATTGTTACAGCTTGGTTCATAGCTGATAAAATCTTTTTGAATGCTGTCTTCATTTCAGAAGAGTTTGTGTTTGACATCAAAGTCGGAATTGTCATAGCAGCAACTACACCAATGATACCTAGTGTAATTAAAACTTCTGCTAAAGTAAAGCCTAAATGTTTTTTCATAATTCGCCTTTCTTTATGTTTTCATATCTACTTATTACTTTTACGCTTAATGTATTTATCCTATCAGATTAGTATATATAAGTCAAGCATTTTAAGGGATAATAATGCCTAAATTATAAAAATCATTCAGATAGCGTAATAATATAATACCACAGAATTATATTTTCTAACCCTAAAGGATTAGTTATTTTGAATATTGTTACAAAAGTTTATAAATAACACTTAATGTTATACGTTTGAATTTATTGCTAATGCTGTAATATAGCCTGTTGACCAACAGTTTTGTAAATTGTATCCACCACAAAAACCATCAACATCAAGAACTTCTCCGCAAACGTATAAATCCTCTATTTTTTTTGATTGGAGCGTTTTAGAGTCTACCTCTTTTAGTGAAACTCCACCAGATGTGACTGTTTCACCATTTTTTCGTGTGTTTTTTACTAAAATTTTATAATTTCTGATAGTATTATTAATTAATCCTTTAGTATTAGATTTTATCTCGTAACCTTTTAGAGCTAAATCAATATCTTTTAAGATTACATTTATAAATGCTTTTGGCATAAATTCTGAAATGATATTTTTTAGTTCCTTATGAGGGTTTTTATCAAACTCATTTTGCCAATCGACTTCTTTATTTAAAAAATCAATTGTTATTTCGTAAGGTAGCTCTTTTCTTGCATTAATTGACGACAACTCAAATATTGCAGGTCCTGTAATTCCATTATTTGTAAATAATATGTCACCTTCAATTTGAGTTTTTTCGCTTTTTACAAGTACATTTTGTAAGCTAATACCTTGTAATTCTTTAAAAGATGGTTTTGTAACTAACCCTACTAGTGCTGGTTTTGGTTCTATAATGGTATGTCCTAACGCTGAAAGCATTTTATAGCTACTTTTTCCACCTATAGCGACAACAACTATGTCAAAATAGTAGCTTGCCTTGTTACTTTTCACCTCAAAACCTGTTTCAAGTTTCTTTATTAAAAGTATTTCTTCTTCTTTAAATTTGCAATGATGTATTTTGGAAAGCATTGCATTTCTTACTTCTTGAGCACTGTTTGAAATTGGAAATATTCTACCGTTTTCTTGAGTATAGGTTTTTATGCCTATTTTTTCAAAAAAATCAAGAGTTTCTTGGGTTCCAAAGCGTGAAAAAACAGAATATAAAAATTTTTCGCCACGAGGATAATTTTTTGCCAGCTCTTTAAAATTAAACTCAGCATGTGCAAGGTTGCAACGTCCACCGCCAGTTGGTAAAAGTGTTTTAAGAGGTTTTGATTTATCAAACAGCGTAATGTCAAATGATTTATCAAGATTACATGCTGTCATGCAACCTGCTGGTCCACTTCCGATTATTGCAACTTTTTGAGTCATGTTATACTCTTGTTCCGTATAAATAAACCATTTCAGGGTTTTCTAATTCTTCATGCAATTGCATAATTGTCTTTTTCAATGTTGGGTGAACAAAGTCTGGTGCTAGTTCTAACATTGGGACAATTGTGAATGCTCTTTGATGAAATAGTTTATGTGGAATAACTAAATTTTCGTCGTTTACTATTTGGTCGTCATAAAAAATAATATCAATATCAAGAGTTCTGTCACCGTAATGACCTTCAGCTTCTCTGTTACGACCTAATTGAGCTTCAATTTTATGGCAAGTTGCAAGTAATTCTTGAGGTGTTTTTGATGTTTTAATCTCTATCATTGCGTTTACAAACCAATTTTCTGTATCAACACCCCAAGGTTCTGATTCATAAAAAGCAGAAGTTCTAATCAAGCTCGTATCATCAAGTCCGTCTAGAATTGATGTTGCTTGTTGAATATAGCCGACTCTGTCGCCTTTATTTGAACCTAAACTTAAATATACTATTGCCATACCCTCATTCTTAAACGAAAATCTACTTTTGTCAATCGTTTTTTTATGTGATAAAATTAAGGCATGAAAAAGACAGTTATTGCATATTTGCACACACATTGGGATAGAGAATGGTATAGAGAATACGAAGTATTCAGGATTAGACTATTGAGAGTTTTTGACAATGTTTTAAACATGCTTGAAAACAATCAAATTCCATGTTTTTATTTTGACGGACAAACTGCAGCACTTCAAGACTATCTTGAAATTCGTCCAGAAAAATTTAATTTAGTAAAACAATTAGTAAAAGAAAAACGCTTGTTTATAGGACCCTTTTACACATTGGTTGATGAATTTTTAACAGATAAAAATTCTTTTGAACATAATCTAAAAATGGGTTTAGAATACTCTCGTTCACTAGGTTGTACAGATTTCTTGGGGTACCTTGCTGATACTTTCGGACATTCAAAACAAGTTACAAAAGTTTTTAAAAAATATGGTATCGACAAATGCGTTGTTTGGCGTGGTTGTTGCGGAGATATTCCAGCGGAATTTAAGTTCTGTGGCATTGATACTGTAAACCTTGTCAGAGGTTATTTTATGGACTTTTTCTCTGCTCCATTTGATATTGATAAAAAAGCTCAATTTATAAAAGATAATTTAGATAAAATAGCAGAAAAATCTGGGAATGTTTTACTTTTACCAATTGGTGCTGACCATTTAGGGGTAGCAAAAAATATTGCACAACAAATTCAAGAAGTTAATGCTCGTTTAGAGGATTATGAAATTAAATTGAGTTCACCGTTTGAATATTTTGAACTAGTAAAGGATAATTTCAACCAATATGAATGGAATGATGAGTTGCGTGATAATTCTAAAACATTCATCTTATCAGGCTCTTATTCTTCAAGATTAGATATAAAATGCTTGAACACAGAATGTTGCTATAAATTACCTTTAGTTGATAAATTACAAAAACAATTTAATTTAGGGTATGATAACTTAATCAAATACGCTTATAAATTATTACTCCAAAATCAGGCTCATGATGGAATTTGCGGGTGCTCGCTAGATGATGTTCATGCCGAAAACATTATACGTTACAAAAAAATCTTACAAATTTGTCAAACAATTATTGATGAATATAGATTTAAAAATGAACTAAAAGCTATAAATTTAGGTGACAAGACATTTTCAGGATATTTAGAATTTGAGTCATGCGAAGAATTGAATTATTGTCAAAAGATTGCATCAAGAAAAGGTTTCGATAACAATATACTTCAAAATACGCAAAAAATACCAGTAACTGAAGATTATAGAGATATTTATACCTATTTAGCAGAGGTAAAAGACCTAAAACCTTTAGAATTAGTTTCTATTCCTGAAATGACGACAGAAACTGATTTAGATGTGACTGAAAATTCAATTTTAAACTCTAAAATTTCATTAAAGGTAATCGGAAATAATATTTTAATTAACAACGATATTCAATTGGAATTTGTTGATTATATAGATAATGGTGATAGTTATAACGACGGTCCTGTTGCTGATGATGAAGGTGTTACGGCTGACATTATTTCGACAAAAAAAATTATGGATGGGAATTTGCGTTCTGCTTTAAAAATTGAAACTTCTTTCTTTGATGTAGTTGTTTCTTTAGATAAATATTCAGAACTTTTGAATTTCAACATTGATTGGAATAACGATGAAATTAATCATTTAATTCAAGCAAAATTTATCTTAAACAATAAAATTACAAAAACATTCTCAGAAGATTTCAATGAATTAATTGAAAGAAATTTTGACCCTGATTATGATATTCGTCAAAACTTGCCAAAAACACGAGGTATTGAAGCTAAATCAAACACAGCTCCTATGCAAAGATTTGTCTGGGCAAATAATTTTGGAATATTCACAAAAGGAATAACTCAGTACGAAGTATTCAAAGACATGCTTTCAATTCCATTATTGCGCTCGACAGGAGTGATTTCTAATCCAAAGAACTCTTCACGCTCAACACCAGCAGGTCCACCTCTAGAAACTCCAGCTTTACAACAGCTAGGTAGAAACAAAGCTGAATTTGCAGTTTTTTGTGGTGATGTTAACGGGTATGACAGGAACTTAGAACAAGTTTATACACAAGTAATTGCATAATTTAATAAAAAAATAGGCGCGGTTCGTGAAACGAACCGCGCCTATTTTTTTGTTAATCTTTTATTCTAAACATTTTCTTAAAGAAGTTTTTAACTTTTTGTACAAAAGTTGGCTTTTCTTGTACAACAGGAACACTTTGTTCTGATTCATCTTGAGTTTTTGGTGTAATAACTTGAACAGTTTTTACAGTATAAGATTGCATGTCTTTGCCAACAGGTTGAACAGTAGTTGTTTGTACTTCTTCAGCTATATACATTGGGCGTCTTAAATCTTCCCATTTTTTCTTCAATTTCTCTTGAGGTGTCATCTCAACAGGTTTTCCTAAACCAGCGAATTTATCAGGTTTGTAATCTTTCGGTGGAATGATACCTTGTCTTGTGAATGAGTCTTGAACTTCATCAAAACTTAATTCTCTTCTTTGACAAACACAGTTTTCACAATTGCAACCTTTAGATTGCATTGCTGATGGGGCTTGCGCATATTGAGTTGTTGTAGGATTTATACCTAACATAATAAAATCCTTCCTTTGTAATTACATATAATGTAACACTCGTGAAGGATTTTTTTGCTATTTTATTTCAGAATTTTTACGATTGTTTACATTCCACTAAGCATTGCTTTATCCATTTTGTTTTTGTAAAATTCGGTATTGATGTTTAATCTTCTGCCGATTTCAAGCAACATATCAACAAATTCTCTATCTGTTTCATTTTTAATATCTGTAATGTTGTCGATATATTCGCCTACTTCGTGGAAAATTTTTGCAAAGTAAATATTTTGAGCTTCTTTAATTTCAACTTTTAAATCCAGTTTTTCAATAAAATCGAAAATTTCTAAAGTTGCTTCTGCTTGGTGAATTTCAATACTATTGGCAAGTCTGTTTATATTTTGCAATAATTTATGGCTGAAAAATTCACTAGAAGGTCTTTTATCTATTTCGATTCCTATATTTTTGGCTTCAAGGTTGATATCAGCGGCTTGTTGTATAACTTGTGGATCAAGATAATTTTTTGAGTCTTTAATTAGTTGATTAAATTGTTGTGCAAGTGTATACCCAGCTGCAAGTTTAAATTCATCAGGAATACTTAAACCTAAGCTTTGCATTTGATAAATTGAATCTTTGCCTTCGTTGTACAATTCATTGTAAGTTTGTGCAAACTTATCCATTCTGCCTTTAAGCATAATTTCTAATATTTTACGACGTTCTTCAATAAAGATATCTTTAAGTGTGAAGTATTCAGAACCAAAATATTCATCAATTTCTCTAATGATTTCTGTTAGAGGGTTAAGCATGAATGTTCTAACAAGTTCTTTTTGTAATTTTGTATATTCGGCTTCTGAATCGAAATCTTTTATTGCACAGTGGAAATCTCCACCTTGATATTGCATTAAGACAAACATCAAGTTAGATTTTTTCATTGTTACTTTTGAAAGAACTTCAATATGTCCAATTACAAAGTTCATGTTGCTTTTTTGAACTTTTTTGTAAGATTTTCTAGTAATTTTATAGCAATATACATCTTGCTCATCGTCAAAATCTTCATATAGAGAACTTATTGCCCATAATGATGCAATTTGTTTAAGAGTTACAACAGAAGGTTTTACAAATCTTTCATAAATATCTTTTCCGTTGCCGTATTCTTTGAAGTTACTTTGTGCGTTACTTAAAATTTCTAAGAACTTACTTTCTAAATCTTTTGTTGTAAAGTTTTTGGCAAGTTGCATTGCTCTTGCTGCATACTTCATAATTTGGGTAGTTTCAATACCTGAAATCTCAGAGAAGAACCAACCACAGCTTGTGTACATCAACATTGCTTGACGTTGAATTTCCAATAATTCCATGCCACTAACTTTTTCTTCATCCGAAAGTTCGGGTAAGAAATATTCCTCTTGAAAACGTTTGATAGCACGTTCTGTTCTATCCAAAATTACATCAATGTATTTATTTCTAACTGTCCAAGGATCTTCTTTGAAATATTTTTCACCTTCTTTTTCAAAAATGATAGATAGTTCATCACGTAAATAATCCAAGGCTTCACGTAATGGCTTTCTCCATTTTTGATTCCAACCTGGATGACCGCCTGTTGAACAACCGCAGTCTTCTTTCCAGCGTCCTACACCATGGAAACAACTCCAAGAAGAAGCTTGTTTGATATCAACTTCCCAGTCGCTTCTGAATTTATCTAAAAATTCTCCGTAGTTGGTTAATACAAAACCTTCGTCTTCAGCTCTAATTTTTAGAACATAAGCTAAAGCCATGTCGCCGAATTTTGTGTGGTGACCATAACTTTCACCGTCTGTAGCGATATTTACAAGTTGATTAAAATCTCTTGAATTTGAAATACCTTCTTTTAAGCGTTTAATAAATTTGTTACCGTCTTTAAGTAATTCATCAAAAGCTACGGATTTAGAGATTGCGCCATCGTAGAAGAATAAATCGATGTATTTTCCAGGTGCAGATTTTATGTAATATCTGTAAGAACGAGCAGGGTCAATGTTGCCCCAGCTCACGTCTTGCCAATTAGAATCAGGAATGCGTTTAATTCTTTGTGCTTGATAAGGTGATAAAACTGTGAATTTGATACCATTTTCAACCAAAACTCTCAATGTATCATCATCAACTGCCGTTTCTGCAAGCCACATACCTTCAGGTTGACGACCAAATCTGTATACGAAATCTCTGATACCCCATTTTACTTGAGTAATTTTATCATGTTCATTTGCAAGTGGCATAATCATGTGATTGTAAACTTGAGCAATAGCGTTACCATGACCATCGTGTTCAAGTACACTTTTGATATCAGCTTTTATAATTCTGTCGTATGCGTAAGGCGCATTTTCTTCCATCCAAGATAAGAGAGTAGGACCAAAGTTAAAACTCATTCGTTCGTAGTTGTTTACGATATCTAAAATTCTATTTCTATTGTCAACGATTTTTGATGCAGAATTAGGGTTATAACATTCATTATTAACTCTTTCATTCCAATCGTGACAAGGTAATGCGCTATCTTGTAATTCAATGGCTTCTAACCACGGATTTTCTCTAGGTGGTTGATAAAAGTGACCATGTATTGTTAAAAAATTCTTATTACTCATAATAAAATTACTCCATATTTACAGAGTAATTTTATCATATCTATATTTTTGCGTATTCCTACAAATAGCCTATTTAGTAGAGGTTGCCTTTTTATCTTTTGCTTTTGATTGAATTACTTTAAAATCTTCAACTTCTAACCAAACATCGCCCAATGCGTTAGAAAATACTAATCCTGAGTATTCAACTATATCACCAGTTTCTAAATCAATGTTCTTTTCTGCAACTTCACGTTTTAAAAAGTTTTTCAATTCAGATAGAGGAATAACATTTGTAGTGTTATCTCTGCAAATTAAGAATGTAATATATTTTTGAGAACTTCTCATTGCTGGTTTGTAATCTAAACCAAGACTAGAAAATTTATCAAATTTAGCTCTTATTTTTACTCTTTTGTTAACAAATGCATTTGGGTGAGCCACTAAATCTAGTGGTTTAACTGGAGTGTAAGTGTATGATTGAGCTGGTGTTATAACAACTGGTTTTGTTGATTTTGATGGCAATGTTGTAGTTCCATTTTTCTTGATAGGAGCTACAGGTGGAACAGTTTTAGTTTTTGCTGGCTGTTTTGCGGGAGCATTGGCTGCTAATAATTGAGTTGAACCAACTCCGCCAACAAATAACATTAATACTGCCGAAATAATTAATATATTAAATTTTTTCATGAAATATCCTTTCTTTTTTCTTCATTGTATCACAATAAACTTTATTTGTTATTACCCAAATATCTTGAATTGAGCAAAAAAAAATATGTAAAGTTCAAAATTTCTGATATAGCTTGTATAAAGCATTCATTCTCAATAAAATTTGTGTTTAATATTTTAATATTTTGTTATAAATATTTATCGGGCATGGTTTTTTTTTTGAAATGTGTGCTAGTATATTATTATATAAATTATGCTGAAGTATTGTACTAAGAGAAAAATATATTTTAGCATTAGGGGAAATACAACTATTACATAGAAAATTGGGAAAATGATTAGCGGATTTAGTAACGAAAGAGTTAATTATAGAACAAGGTATTTGCAATTTCCGTCAACTTTGACAGAAAGCGTACCGTCAATAAGTAAGCCAACAGTACATGTTATTAAAATTAGATTTAATAACATCTTTAAAAATGATAAAATTTTATTTGCTGTAATTTCAGTAGCCTTGAGTGTTTGCTCTTTGGCTGTGGGTTACGGTCTATATTCTATGTATAATAATGTTGTATCAAATGAAGAAGTGATTGAAGCTCAAAATACAGTAGCAATGGATGAATTAAATGCCATTAGCGCTGAGGATGCTGGTATTTCTGTTATGAATAAGTCAGGGTTTGCTGGTGGTTCAGCAGGTTCGGCTCAAGGTGGTAACTACCTAGCATTTAATAATGGAGGGGGGATTGATCCTAACTCTATGTTATTAGCAAGTGGTGATTCAAAAGCTACAGGTAAAGAAGCGTTGACTTCAAAAAAAGCAGTAGTTGATGTGGATGAAAAAGTCGTTTTGAATCCATTTTTACCTGCAAGTGAAGCTGCTGTTAAAAAAGTTGTAAAAGCTAAACCAAATCCAAATTATATTTTGCCACCAACAACACTTAATTCATCACCGGATGCGAATACGTTGTTACACACATCTGTTTCAGGGATTATGTATGATGCTTATAGTCCATCTGCAATTATTAAAATTTCAGGAACAGACTATTTTGTTAAAAAAGGCGATGTAATTCAAGGATTTAAAATCGTTGGTATTAATCAAAAATCAGTTGTTATACAAAAAGGTAGCAATATTTATGATGCTAAAATAGGTATAATATTGGCAACAATTAAACCTAATACAACAGGTACTGCTAATATCAATAAAAAATTCGGTGGTTCGCCATCAACTAGAAATGTAAGTTACAGAAGGTAATAAATAAAAAACATAATCGGGAGTAAGGAATGATTAAATTTAACTATAAACTTTGTGGAGTATGCATAGTTTTAGCAATAATCGCAATAATGACTAAATCATTTGCTTTTGCAGCAAATGATTTCTTGGCGTATGTTAATCCGTCATCAAATGTAAAACCTGTATTGAGAAACAATACAGCATCATCTCAAATGAGTTTATATGGTGACACAAGAATTACAAAGTCAAATGCAAAAGTTACATTAAGTTTAAAAAATTCCGATGTTCAACCCGTTTTGAGAATGTTTGCTGATAAAGCAGGTTTAAATATTGTATTCCACGAATCAGCAAAAGGTAGTGTTACTCTTGATTTGGTAAACGTACCTTTGAACGATGCGTTTAGAATGGTGTTACAAATTACAAACTTGACTTATTATTTAGATGGCAAAACTTTAGTTGTATCATCTTCTGATTTTGCCCGTTCAACAGGTTGGTCAAAACAAACAATGACAACAATCCCTGTTAACTATGTTGATGCTGCAATGATTGCAAACTTCTTAAATCAAAATATATTTTCTAAAAACACTCCAGGTTTATCAAATTGGGATGTAGTAGTAACAAATGCAGTAGCCAATGAATTGTTAGTATTTGGTACTCCAAATGATGTTTCAATGGCTAAGAAAATTGTTGCTAAATTTGATGTTCCACCAATTACAACAACATATACTTTAAAACATACAACTCCAGCTGAAATGGCGACATTAGTTTGTAATATGTTGAGAATGATTAATGGTGAAACTGATGTTCAATCAGAAGCACAATCATGGGGTGAAGCTGCAAAAAATCAACAAGGTGGTGCTAATAACCAAAGACAAGGTGGTGCACAAGCTCAAAGAGGTGGTGCTACTGGTTTTGCTGCAAATATCCCATCTCAAAGAAAATTATTTGATTTTAGTAGCTTCCGTGGTAAAGGTGGTGTAGTAACAGGTTTTGCATCATCTAGCGGTGGTTCAAGTGGTGGATCTTCATCAAGTGGTGGTTCTTCATCAGGTAGTGGTAGTTCAGGTTCTGGATTAAGCTTAGGTACAAATGTTGTAGCTTGTTCTGTAGACAAAGATGGTGTAACTACAGGTATTGAAGATTCTTCAGACTCATCTAGTAATGATAATAGTAGTAATAGTAGTAGCAGTTCAAATTCTAAAAATTCTGGTTCAACAAGCGCAAGTGATAGTATCAGAATGAGATCATTTGGTGACTTAAAAATGATTGTAAGCTACTTCCCACAAAGAGGTACTGTTCAAGTTACTGGTGGTTCAAAATCACAATTAAAGTTAATCAGTGATTTTATTAAAGAACAAGATGTTAAAATTCCTCAAGCATATCTAGATATTTCAGTTCTTGAATTATCAGAAGACGGTACAAAAACATTCTCAAATAGCTGGGGTATTGGTTCTCCAAACTTTGTAGCAGCGTTCTCAGGTCCTGATGGTACAACCGATGTTGATCCGATTACATTTGGTCCTCAAAATAATCAATTTGCTAATTCTTATCCATCAATCAACGTTTATTGGTATATCAATTATGTTATTTTGAATAAAAAAGGTCGTGTAGTTGCAAATCCAAAAATTATGTTAACAAGCGGTCAACAATCTACAATTGACTTAACCGAAGATTATGTAGAAAAAGTAACTGCTGAAATTATTACATCTTCAAGTGGTTCGGCTTCAGGCGTACAAAGAACTTATGATATTGGTAACGATATGGGCTTGCAATTTACAATCGTACCTTTCATCAGTCCAGACGGATATGTATCATTGAACATTGATGCTTCTTATAAAACATTAAAAGACCAACAAAAAGCTCAATTGGTTCAAGACGGTGTAACTGCAGAAGAACTTGTTGCAACATTATTAAATAACCGTTCAATTAACTTAAAGAACGTACGTATTAAAGACGGCGAAACTTTAGTTATTGGTGGTTTAATGAAAGAAAATGAATCAAAGAACGTAGGTAAAATACCGTTCTTGGGAGATATTCCTGTAATCGGTGTAGTATTCAGAAGTACATCAACACAAAAAACAAAATCAGAAATGCTTATTATGTTAACTCCAAAAATCTTGAAGGATGCAGAAGATGTAGGTGTTGATTATAATAACGAAAATGATTTATAGACACATAAAAAAATATGAATGAACAATTAGTAAAACTAAAGACAAGCATTAATAATGATGTTATTTCGAAGTTCGATTTACAAGTTTTAGAAGATTTGAGATTTGTACCTATCGATATTCAGAATAACACATTATTTGCTGTAATTAGTGCTGATTCAGTCAAAGAAAAAGTGTCTAAATTAGTAATGGATACTTTTCAGTGTAATACGAAATATTATCAGGTATCACAACACGAATTTAATGATTTTTTAGTTGGTCTTGTACAAGACATGGTGCCTAATGCACAAGCAATGCCTCATAATGCATCAATGCCTAAAAAGAAAATTGGTGAAATTTTAATTGAATCTGGTGCGATTACAGATGTTCAATTAATTGAGGCCTTGGCTGAAAGTAAAAAAATGGCAATGCCTTTAGGTTCAACTTTGTACTCATTAGGCTTTATTACATTGGAACAATTAAAAGCTGCATTGCATAAACAACAAGGTTATGATGTTGTTACTGCAGAGATGATGAGAAATCAAAGCAAGTACATTGCACTATTACCTGAAGATTTCATTAAAGCAAATAAAGTAATTCCACTTACATCTGATGGAAAATCAATCAGTGTAGGTATGGTTGATCCAAGTGATACCAATGTTTTAAAAGACATTGTATATTTGACAGGTCAAACTCCAAAAGCGTATTTGATGACTCACATTGAGTTTAATAACGCTATTAACAAATATTTTTCTACTGCAAAACAAGAAACTCGTAAAATCATGAAAAAACTTGAGCAAGATGCTCAAGCTCTTGATATGGAAGATTCAATTTGGGATCAAATTGAAAAAGAACTGCAAGATTCATCGGGTACTGTTGCTCAGTTAGTAAACAAAATTATATCAGATGCGATTGATTCTCATGCATCAGATATTCATATTGAACCAAGACTTTCAAACCACATTGTAAGATACCGTATCGATGGTATTCTAAGAGAGGTAATTGAAATTCCAGCCAAAGTTGAAATGGCTGTAATTACTCGTTTTAAAGTTTTAGCAAGAATGAACATTGCAGAACACAGAAGACCTCAAGATGGTAGCTTTACTATTAAGATAAAAGGTAAAACTTACGACTTCCGTATTAACGCATTACCTGTAAGTGGAAAAGAAAAGATTGTAATCCGTGTACTTGCTCCTCCTGTAAGTTTTGACTCAACAAGGAAAGAGTTAGAAATCGAAGGTGCTACAGAGCACGATTTGGAAATTATTAATAAGATGATTGCCTCTCCAAATGGCATTATTTTGACATCAGGTCCAACTGGTTCAGGTAAAACAACAACCTTGTTCTCGTTATTGAAAGTATTGAACACAGAAGATGTAAACATTACTACAATTGAAGATCCCGTCGAAATTAAATTGGAAGGTGTTAACCAATCTCAAGTAAATACAAAAGCTGGTATTACATTTGCGTTTTGTATGAGAGCAATTTTAAGACAAGACCCTGATATTATCCTTGTTGGTGAAATTCGTGACTACGAAACACTAGAGGTAGCTATCTCTGCTGCCTTAACTGGTCACTTGGTATTAAGTACGGTCCACACAAACTCAGCTTCAGCAACAGTTACTCGTTTGATTGAAATGGGTGCAAAAGACTACTTAATTTCTTCAACATTAACTGGTGTAATTGCTCAACGTCTTGTAAGAAAGTTATGCAGATGTAAACAAGAATATTATCCAACTCATGCCGAAGCAGCTCAAATATTGATGGATGAAGATGATATTCAAAAATTGATGAAAACAAAACTTTATAAGCCTACAGGTTGCCAAGAATGTAACATGACAGGTTATAAAGGTCGTTTAGGTGTATTTGAAATTTTACCTATAACAAAAGAAATTAAAAAACTTATTTCACAAGGTGCACACGACATTGAGATTGAAGATGCTGCAGTTGCTTGTGGTATGAAAACCTTAAACCAAGCTTGCTTTGGTCATATTTTGAATGGGGAAACGACAATTGACGAATTTGTCCGTGTATTAGGTCTTGCAAGTGAATAGAGGTTAATATATGCCAGTATATAATTATGTAGCTTTAAAAAATAACAAAGACATTGTAAGAGGTAAGGTTGAAGCAGAAAACCACAAAGAAGCGCGTTCAATCATTCGTAAGATGTCTTTGCTTCCAACTCAAATTTCTGAAGACGTAAAAGCTAGCAGCGGAACAATTGTTGCTAAAAAGCTTCAAAAAATGTCTTTGCAAGATAAGATTGATTTTACTTCGACTTTCCAAATTCTGGTTCAATCTGGTATTCCTGTAATTGAAGCCTTAATGTTCTTGGAAAATGATGCTGCAAAAGCAAAATTAAGAAATATCGCAAAAGAATTAAGACGACAAATTATTGCAGGTTCAACTTTCGCAGATACAATTGCAAAATATCCAAAAATCTTTGGTCAGATTTATATCGGTCTAGTTAGAGCTGGTGAAGATTCAGGGGAATTGGAAAAAACCTTGGAACGTTTGTTAGAACTTCAAAAGAAAGAAGCTGCAATTAAAGGTAAAGTAATTGGGACTTTAATGTATCCAGCTTTCGTAATTGTATTGGCAATTGTTATTGTAACAATCATGTTAGTGTTTGTATTCCCAGCATTTAAAGATATGTTTGATAATTTGGGTAAAGAATTGCCTCCAATTACCGCATTTTTGATGAATATCGGTTTGACATTAAGAACTTATTGGATTTTAATTCCAGTAATATTTATTTCTTTGGCAGCATCTGTTTATACAGCGTTTGCATGGCAAACTTCAAAACGATTAATAGATAAGTATGTTTTGAAAGTACCTTTACTTTCAGCATTAATTGAATATTCAAACTTCTCAAACTTCGTTGCGGTAATGCAAGTTGCTTATGAGGCAGGTATTCCAATTATTGACTGTTTATATTTGTCAAATATTACATTAACAAACTTTGTACTACAAACAAAATTGACTGAAGCAACGGCGAAAGTACAACAAGGTCAACACTTGTCATTGGCGTTAAGATCTGTTGGTGTTATGCCTAAGATGATTTTATTTATGATTGCAACAGGTGAACAATCTGGTCGTTTAGGTGATATGTTGTATCAAGCTACAGTCTTTATTGATAAAAAGTTAGATGCAATTATTGATACATTAACAAAAATGATTGAACCATTAATGTTAATTGTTATTGGTGGTATCGTACTTGTATTGGCGTTAGCTTTGTACTTGCCACTATTCAGTTCTTACTCAGCATAAAAAATAAAGGATAATAAAAATGGTAGATAGCGAAGAATTTAATATGAATAAATCTAAATCAGTTTCTATGACGGAAGATTTTACTTCTGGTGTATGGTCTGAAAAGGTTTTGGTTATAACTCAAGATTACGAAATCAGAGGATATGTGTTTATGCCTAAAACAGGTAAAAAGAACAGAGTTCTTTCTGATATCTTAAATGGTGTAAAACGTTTCGTAGCAATTAAGGATTGTGAAATTAAGCACAGATTAATTCCAGAAAGAAGAACTGAATATCATAATTTCTTACAATTAAATTTAAGTTCAATAATTTTATTACGTCCGGTGGCAGATGAAAACTAAGAAAACATACGTCATAACAGGTGCAACATCTGGTATTGGATATGAAACACTAAAAGAATTTTCAAAAGAAAATATCGTTTTTGCAGGGTATAGAAATTCTAATTTGTTAGACAAATTAACAAACTTAGGTGAGAATGTTATTCCGTTTTATATTGATATGAATGATGATAATTCTATTATTGAAGCGGGAAAATTTATTGCAAGTAAAACTCAGCATGTAGACACTATGTTTAACATTGCAGGTTGTGTTGTTGCAGGTGCTATGGAAAATTTAGATGTTAACAAGTTGAGAATGCAGTTTAATGTTAACACATTTTCTCATATTGAATTTACTCAACAGTTATTGCACGCAAATTTATTAGAAAATAGTAGAATTATCAATATAAGTTCAATGGCCAGTTTTGCTGTATTTCCTTATGTTGCACCTTATTGTGCATCAAAAAGAGCATTAGATATATTGTTTAACATAATGCAAGTTGAATATGGTGACAAGATTAAAGTTATTTCGATAAAACCAGGGGTGATAGCAACTCCATTATGGGACAAATCTGTAGAAGGTAATAAAGATACACTTTTGAATGATAAAAAGTACGAAAAAGCCTATAACTATTTAAGAAATAACGCACTCTCTAACGGTAAAAATGGTTTGAATGTAAAAGAGGTTATAAAAGTTCTAAAAAAAGCAGATAGGGCAAAACATCCTAAAACGTCTTATACTGTCGGAAAAGATGCTTTTGTTGCGTCATTTTTTTCAAAATTACCACAGGCTCTAATTAATAAAATTTTGAGAATTGGCATAAAGCTAAAAATTTATAATAATTAAAATAAAGGAACAGGTATAAGATACTTATAAAAATGGTATTCATCAAATGTTTTTGGTAAACCTTCCCAGTATCGGTATATTAATAAACCTTGTTTTTCAAGGTCATAGCCGACTCGTTCGTCTTGAGTGTAGTAAGGATATACAAAAGGGATTTCACCGTCTTCAAGTCTAAATCCAAGTTCGTTTTTTGTGCCAAAACGTTGTGCGTATTGGGTAAAATTGTTTAGCCTCCAAGTTTTTTCCTGTTCAAAGTTTACAGTACTCATAACTTTCTCAGTTGTTTTGGACATATACATTAAAGGCTGTGCATCTAATCTTAATTCATTTTTTACAATTTTTTCGTAATCCATACTTTCATCAACTTCATAATCAGGTGCAGTCTTAAATGGAAAGTCTAAAACTTTTTCCGTATAAAGGTATGCACCATCATTTACACCATAATGAGGTTGAAAAAATTTTCTAAGTGATGAAAAAGATGCTATTCCCATTGGTTCAGCAAAAAATGCGTGAGCGTTGTCAACAATTAAATTGGTATACTTTTTCGCCAATATTTTAACATTTTTGGTGCAAATACCAAAATAGTTTGGGTACAAAATAAAATCGTCAAACTTAAACTTGCCAACAGGCATGAAATGTTGGTCAATGTGGTAGTAAGAAATTTTGCAAAATTCTTTTTTTAAAATATTTTTTATACTAGGACAAATATAGTAAGGTATATGAATTTCAGGTATTTTGTAGGCTCTAATTATATACCTTAGACAATTTCTTGCAGTATTTAACTTTATAAGATGCTTTGGCAATTATCTGTCCTCTAGCTTAATAATAGCGCTATGCCTGTTAGTTGTGCCACCTTCTTTTCTATAAGAATAAAACAAATCGTTGTTGCAAGATGTACAATAAGGGCAAACATCAATATATTTAACACCGATTTCTTCAAGTTGACGTTTGTTGATTTCTTTTAAGTTAACGTATATTTTTCCGTCCTTTATTTCATAAAGTCCTTTGTTATTTTTTACAGAAACCATACTCATATTGAATACATCTTCTTTTACTTCGTAACAACATACTGAAATAGCTGGACCAATTGCAACACGTACATCTCTGATGTCTGTATCAAAATCGTCCATCATTTTTAATATAGTTTTTGTTCCGATTCTTCCAACTGTACCCTTCCAACCTGCATGAATTACTGCTCCAATATTTTGCTTTTTATCGTATGCAATAAGAGGTGTGCAGTCCGCAAAATTCAAAAATACTGCTTGTTCATGATTAGTTAGAATTAGTGCATCAGCTTCAGGATAAAATGTTTTCCCTAATTCAGCAACTGCAACTGTATCGGTATGGCGTTGTTCTGGATAGATAAAATTTTCGGGAGTAACACCTAATTCTTCGCAAAACATCTTTCTGTTTTCTTCAACAATACTTTGCATTTCCGGTTCTTTTGATTTTATAGGGCATTCTCGAGTTGTAAAGTAATGAGTTAAACCTTCTAAAATGTCAGTTTTCATCACTGTTTTGCCGTGTAATTTATCTAAATAGAACATAAATACTCCTTCAATACTTCAATTGAACGCTTTGACAATAGTTCATTTTTTAATTTCTTATTTTTTCTTTCTTTTTTAGGTAATTCAATTGGTGTAACAACAGCCCAATTAGAGTTCATAGGCTGAAAATGTTTTAATTCACTTGTAGAAATGTAGTTGCAAAGCGCTCCAAGCATAGTTTCTTGCGGTAATTTCATTAATTCTTTACCCTCAAGTTGTCTAGCCATATTTAATCCTGCAAGTAAACCTGTTGCGATAGATTCAGTGTAACCTTCGACACCAGTAATTTGCCCCGCAAAGAACAAGTTTTCTCGGTTTCTAGTGTTTAATGTTGCATTTAAAATTTGAGGACTGTTTATAAATGTATTTCTGTGCATAACACCGTATCGTACGATATTAGCGTTTTCTAGCCCTGGAATAGAATGGATTAATTCTTTTTGAGCCCCCCATTTTAGATTAGTTTGGAAGCCAACAAGATTAAATAAGCTTTTTGCAGCATCGTCTTGTCTTAGTTGAACTACCGCCCAATTTTCAATTCCTGTCCGTTTGTCAACTAAACCAACAGGTTTCATTGGACCAAAACGTAACGTATCAACACCTCTTGATGCTAAAACTTCAACTGGTAAGCAACTTTCAAAGAATTTTGCATTTTTTTCAAACTCTTTCAATTCAATACGTTCTGCATTTACAAGTATATCGTAAAATTTTGCATATTGTTCTTTATCCATTGGGCAGTTAATATATGAAGCTTCGCCTTTGTCGTAGCGACTTGCCCAAAAAGCGATGTCAAAATTAATACTGTCTTTTTCAACAATAGGCGCAATTGCATCAAAAAAGTGCAAGTGATCAGATTTTGTAAATTCTTGAATTTTATTTGCTAAATTGTCACTTGTTAATGGACCAGATGCAACAATGACAGGCTTATCTGTCGGAATTTCTTTTAATTCTTCTCTAATAAGTTCAATATTTTCATTGTTTTCGATTAATTCTGTAACTTTTTTGCTGAATCCTACACGGTCAATAGCTAGAGCGTTTCCTGCTGGAACTCTACATTCATTCGCAATTTTAATTAGTTCTCCGCCTAATTCTTGCATTTCAGCTTTTAATAAACCGCTGGCATTAGTGATATCAGCAGAACCTAGTGAATTTGAGCATACAAATTCTGCACAATTTTCTGTAACGTGTGCACCAGTTGTTTTTTCTGGACGCATCTCATATAATTTAACTTTGATATTTCTTTTTGCTAGTTGTAATGCGGCTTCTGAGCCTGCAAGTCCAGCACCAATAATAATTACTTCCATAAGATAAGTATAAAATAAAAATATTTGTTGTACAATGGATATAGCGAATTATAAACGTGAGAGTAAAAATGAACGAAAAGAAAAACATTTTAGTCGTATTTGGAACAAGACCAGAGGTTATAAAGCTTGCCCCTGTTATAATTGAACTCAGAAAACACCCTGAATATAACGTAATTGTATGTAATACAGAACAGCAAAAGGAATTATCTAACCAAACACTTGAATATTTTGGACTAAAGGCGGATATAAACCTTGATTGTATGCGTCCTAACCAACCTTTGGCTGAAATTCAATCAAGAATTTTGTTGAATTTAGATAAAGTGTTTAATGCGCAAAATATTGATGCAACTATTGTTCAAGGCGATACAATGACTGTATTGACCGGTGCGCTTGTTAGTTTCTATCATAAAGTTCCGGTATTTCACGTAGAGGCTGGTTTACGCTCTTATGATATCTATGAACCTTTCCCAGAAGAGGTTATGCGCCAAATGACATCACGAGTTACTCAACTTCATTTTGCTCCAACAGAAAAAAATAAACAGGCTCTATTGCGTGAAGGTATTGACGAAAAGATGATATCAGTGACTGGAAATACAGTAATAGATGCACTTTTCTGCTTGTCTGATGATGTTATTGCACGTTCAAAGAGCTATTTCGAGGAAAAAAATATTCCAATTGACGATAAATTGGTACTTATCACTGCTCATAGACGAGAAAATCACGGCGAAAGACTTGATAGAATTATAAAAGCAATATATGATTTGGCTGTAAAGTATACTGACCATACGTTTGTGATACCTGTACATCCAAATCCAAATGTTAAAGATAAAATTCACGAAAACCTTGGCAAATTAAGCAATGTACACCTTTTGACACCGCTTGATTACCCTTATCTTGTGTATTTACAACGTAATGCGAAGTTGATATTGACTGATAGTGGCGGTATACAAGAAGAAGCGCCTACTTTCGGTTGCCCAACTTTAGTAATGAGATATGAGACAGAGCGCCAAGAGGGCATAGAGGCTGGTGTTTCAACTTTAGTCGGCGCGGATTACGCTCGTATCCTGTCACTTAGCGAAAATATCTTATCAAAAGAAAAAAATCAAACAAGATTGACTGCTCAAAACCCTTATGGTGACGGTCATTCCGCTGAAAAGATTGAAAAACTTATTCGCAAATTTTTCAAAATGTAAGTAAATTTACGTACGTAAAATCCCGTACGTTTTTCTACGTACAAATTTGATTTTTACGATGTTTTTAGATAAAAATAAAAAGTTAAATTTATGAAATAGAAAATGAGGTTCAAATAAAAAATTTGAACCTCATTTTCTTTATTGTTTATTTTATCAAATTACTTGTATAAAGGTGCAAGTTTTTTTGCTTGTTGTGGAATTACGCCTTCTTCGATTGGAAGATATACTCTGTAATCAATATCAGGGAAACAGTTGTCGATATCTTCAATTTCAAATAATTTAGTTTCATCGATGTTGCCAGAGTCAATCATATCAGCGATAGTTTCAAATCTGTCAACGTGTTCTCTAAATCTGTCTGTTGCGTAATCTTTAGCTTGCCATGTTGTAATCAAGAATGGCCAATCTGAAGATTGAAGTAACAAGTTTTCACGAGCTAATTGTGATAAAGCTCTTAGTAATAGCTTGTCTTCAGGTTTTTCTTCGTATCTTGAAGCAATTTCAGTGATACGTTTTTCGCAAGAGTGGATAATTGGCCACATCCATTCTGTTAAGTGGTTCATCCATACATAGAAGTGTCCGCCAGCACCCCAAGAACTTTCAGGAATTTGGATAGCTTCTTTTGGTGGGTGGGCTTCTAGATATTCACCTGCAGTCATCATTTGAATATCATCTTTCAAGTATGTGTTCAATTTTTTAACTACTTGTTTAATAAATTCAACACCTTCAAACCACCAGTGACCGAATAATTCTGTATCGAAAGATACCATTACTAAGCCTTCTTTACCGTTGTGAGATTTTTTATAATCATTCAACAAATGGTAAAGCATTGTTGTATAGTGATCTGAGTTTTCGTTAATTTTATTGAATGCTAATACTGGATCGTATAGCATTTTGTCGCCTAAATCAGTTGTTGAAGATGTAATTCTCCAGTAGTGCATACCTGATTTATCGTCTTTTTTATGAAATTCTCTATATACGCCATCACCTGGGTAACCGTCTGCAGCAGACCAAACTTGGTAACCAGCTCTATCGTTTCTACCCATAACAGCAACTTGAGCATCAGGTAACCAGTAAGCAGAGTATGTATCATAACCTGTTGCTTCACGTTCAGGAAGTGGAATGTACTCAATATTTCCGTACATACCGATTACACGTCTGTTACCGATTGAGTTACCACCTTCTATTACGTGAGATTCAGTAAAGAAGTATTGAATGTCGTTGTTTTGAAGAGTAACTTCAATAGCAGGTCTCCATTTCTTTTGACCATCTTTGCCAATATATTGGTAACCTTGTCTGTATGCGCATTCTGGCAACCAGCAACCTTTTGCTTTTTTACCAAACAAGCGTTTTGTTGTATCTGAACCAACTTTGAATTGTGCATTCAAATTGTTGTCAGTTGCAAGAAGTGGTGAAAAACCGTGAGTTGCACCTGAAGTTGTAATTTCAATACAGCCTAAGTCTTGGTATTTTTTGAATGCTGCGATTAAATCTTTGTTATAACGATTTACAAAGTGGTCTTTGATTTTTGATAAGTGGTTGAAACAGAAGTTAGCTAAATAGCTTAAGTGTTCTGAATGTTCAACTTTTGGATCAGGATATCTTTCAACATCTTCTGCTGCGGATTTAATTCTTGTATCCATGTATTCAACAAAACCGTCTTGTAAATGTTTGTCGTTAAGTTGTTCAGCTAAGATTGGTGTAATACCAACTGTAAGTTTAGCTTTGATACCATCTTCTTCGTACAATTCTGAGATTGCATCAAGAAGTGGAACGTATGTTTCTGCCATACATTCGTATAAATTTTCTTCACCGAATGGCCACATACCAGCTTTGCGGTAGTACGGCAAATGGCTATGTAACATAAAAACGAATTGACCTACTGACATAAAATGCCTCCATATTCTTATTTATTGATAGTTTCTCGTGTTCTTTTAGGGGTAATTGTAATAACAATATTTCCTTATCTAATTTATATCATGAACACAAAAATAATGTTACACATGTAACCTTAAATTGTATCTATTTGTTACAAATTATTAATCAGGTGTCTATGTTTGGTATTACTATAAATTTCGCAAACTATGGTTGACATCAAATTTTATTTAGCTTACAATTTTTTTGCTCACAATCCTCAGAGTAGCAATGAGGTTTAAAAAAGAAGTCATTAGCTTTTTTAAATTTCACAAAAAGAAAGAAGGACACAAATGGCTAATATTAAATCTGCTAAAAAAAGAGTTTTAGTTGCTGAAAGAAATCACGTTAAAAACGTTGCTTTCAAAACATCAATCAAAACAATTTTGAAAAAAGTTATAGAATTAGCTAAAGCAAAAGATGAAGAAAATTTGAAAGTTGCTTTATCAAAAGCATACCAATTATGCGATAAAGCTGTTTCAAAAGGTATTTTACACAAAAATACAGCTTCAAGAAAAAAATCAAGATTAACTATCGCAGTTAACAAATTATTAGCTCAATAGTTTTTTGATTTGTAATCTTTTTAAGGGCGCAAAACGTATGTTTTGCGCCCTTCTTATTTTTCTCGTAATTATTATTAACAATATGAGTCATGTAGGATTTTATCTGATATAATGACATGGGGAATAGTATGTATAAAGTGAGTGTACATGCCAACTAATCAGCAAATCAATTTAAAAGATTATCAAGGACTAATTGAAACCGTTTGTAAAGTCGAGGCTCAAAAAATGGCTTCTACTTCGCATTTGCTTGATTTTATGGAAATGATGAACATTGCAACACAAACTTTGTACATTTTGTTTAAGCAAAAAAGTCCAGAATCTTATAACAATTCATATCTTTCAACAGCAATAAAATGGGCTATCAGGAACGAAGTAAGACGACGTTACAAATGGTATTCAATGAAGCAAAAACGCGAAATTATGAGTCCTGATGATGTGCGCGAAGCTATGTACAAAACTATTTTGTCTGTTGAAGAAATGGCAGAAGCTGAAAATCCAACAATAATACGCTCACACGACAAAAATCCAGAAGAATCTTTAGAGTTCTATCAATTGAAACATAAGATTGAAGCGCTTTTAGATACTTTACCTGAAAGAGAAAAAGAATTTATAGAATTGAAATTCTTTAAAGATAAAAAATTACGCGAAATGTCAGAGGAATTTCAAATTTCTCCTTCGAGGGTTTCAAGAATTATTCAATCGGGCTTAAACAGAATTAAAAAAGAACTGGCAAAACAGGAGATGATATAGTGACAACTATTTTTGAAAAAAGTAATAATATAAATGGAATTAGCTTTTTTGAAGGTGATGAAAAGGTTGATTTTATTGATGAAAAATTCTTGAGAAAAAGTGATTTAGATTTGCCTCAAACTTCTGAGTTAGAAGTTTTGCGTCACTATAAGAAACTTTCTGATAAAAACTTTTGTATTGAAAAAGGATTTTATCCATTAGGGTCTTGTACTATGAAATACAACCCAAAAGTTAATGAAATGCTTGCTAATCTTGATGGATTTTTAAACCTTCATCCAGCTTTAAAAGACGAAGATGTACAGGGGGCATTAAAATTAATGTACAACTTGCAAGAAGCTCTAAAAACAATTACGGGAATGCAAGCCGTTAGCTTACAACCTGCAGCAGGCGCTCATGGTGAGTTCTCTGGTATGATGGTTATCAAAAAATATTTTGAAGTTAAAGGTGAACATAGAAAAAAAGTTATTATTCCAGATTCTGCACACGGTACAAATCCTGCAAGTGCTCACATGGCTGGATTTGATATTGTTCAAGTTAAGTCAAATGACAAAGGTCAAGTTGATTTAGAAGCATTGAAAGAATTACTAGACGAAGATGTTGCAGCAATTATGATGACTAATCCTAATACTTTAGGTATTTTTGAAGAACATGTTTTAGAAATTTCTAAAATGATGCACGAAAACGGTTCATTATTATATTATGATGGTGCTAATTTCAATGCTATTATGGGATATACAAATCCGTTCTTAATGGGATTTGATGTTGTGCATTTGAATTTACACAAAACCTTCTCAACACCTCACGGTGGTGGTGGTCCTGGTGCTGGACCAATTGCAGTTGTTGAAAAACTGAAAGATTTATTGCCAACTCCTGTAATAACTTTTGACGGTGAAATGTATCATAGAAATTACAATTTAGCTAATTCAATCGGTGCTGTTAAAGGTTATTTTGGAAACTTTGGTGTTTTAGTTAGAGCTTATGCTTACATTTTAATGATGGGTAAAGAACTAAAACGTGCAAGTGGAGATGCTGTTTTAAATGCAAATTATGTTAAAGAAAAACTAAAAGGTGCATTCGATTTGCCTTATGATGTTCCTTGTATGCACGAATTTGTATTATCAGGTGAACGTCAAAAAGAAAAAGGTATTTCAACATTAAATATGGCAAAACGCTTGATGGATAGTGAAATTCACCCTCCAACAATTTATTTTCCATTGATTGTTCATGAAGCAATGATGATTGAACCGACCGAAACAGAAACAAAACAAAGACTTGACGAATTTATCACAACTATGCTACAAATAGCTAAAGAGGTTGATGAAAATCCACAAATCATATTGAGCGCTCCAAACAGTGCGCCTATTAAAAAAGTAGATGAAACTTTGGCTGCAAGAAAGCCAGATTTAAATTTTAGATTGGACAAAGATAATGAATAAACAAAATAAAAAAGTAAAAGTTGCGTTCCCTCATATGGGTACTATTTCAATCGCTTGGTCGGTTGCATTAAGAAAATTTGGTGTTGAAGCCTATGTTCCACCATATACAAGTAAAAAAACTTTGTCTTTAGGGGTTAAAAATTCTCCAGAGGCTGTTTGTTTACCTTACAAATTAATCTTAGGTAACTTTATTGAGGCTATTGAAGGTGGTACAGATTATGTTGCAATGCTTACTTCCCCAGGTTGTTGCCGTTTGGGTGTTTATGGTTTAAACATTCAAAGTGCATTGGCAGATTTAGGTTATGAGGCTAAATATCTTGAATTATCATTGTATGACGGTATTAAAGGTTTATTCAAATTCTTCCACGATTTGTTAGGAAAAGATGATTGGATTGCAGCTGCAAAAGCCTCTATTATGATGATTAGAATGGTTTTTGCACTAGATGATTTAGAAACTCTTTTAGCTTATTATAGAGCTAGAGAAATTAAAGTTGGCGAAGCAGAACGTCATTACAACAAATGTTTGAATATGTATAAAGAAGTTAAAAACTTCCGTGATATAAACAAAATCAGAAAAGCTGTTAAAAAAGAAATGGCAAAGACTGAAATTGACAAGAAACGTGAAATTTTGAATGTTGATATTACAGGTGAAATTTATCTTGTAGGTGATCCATTCTCTAACCAATATATAGAGAGAGAATTAGGTAAAATGGGTGTGCAAACAAGACGTAGCTTGACAGTTAGCAGTTTCTTAAAAGATGCTATCATTCCAAAAATGTTTAGAAATGGTGAAACTCACTTGCAACGTGCAAACAGAATGGCAAAACCATATCTTATGAGAGATATCGGTGGTGATGCTTTGGAATGCGTTTCTGACGTGGCTTTTGCTGATATGAAACATAGGGATGGTATTATTCACGTAAGTCCATTTACTTGTATGCCAGAAATTATGTCACAAAATATCTTCCCTGCAATGAGAGAAGACCATAATATTCCAATCTTAACACTTGTTATGGATGAACAATCAGGTAAAGCTGGTTATATTACTCGTCTAGAAGCGTTTGTTGATTTGATGCGCCGTAAAAAGAGAAAAGCTGTTATTGAAAACAAAAAAACAGCAGAAAAAGTCTAGTTTTATATTATTGAGGTGATTATGTTAAAAGTTTTTAAAAATGCTTTTAAAATCTCATTTGACAACTTAATATTATTTACACCGCCATTGGTTTTTATGATGTTGGTCTTGTTGTACTTCGGTACAGCAGAAAAATATATGGATAATGCAATCGTTATGGTTGTTTCCGCTCTAGTTATGCTTATTGCGACAAGTATTTTTATGGCGGGCTGGTTTTATATGATTATGTGTGCAATTTTTAATTTCAAAAATAAAATTGTGTACGAAAAATCTTCAGATACTTTTACTTTGTTAAAGCAGTTTATTGTTGGGATGGGAGATTATTTTAAACCGTGTTTGGGCTTTTCTATTCTAGCAATAATTCTATTTAGCATAGTTTTGATAGTATCTTATTATATTTCACTTGGATTGTTTGGTGACTCAGGAGTTTTCTTGGCAGATTTTATAAAAGATTTTTCTTCATTTATGGCTTTTCAGGCTTTTTTAGATGATTTAACTGTGAACCAATTGTTAATCGTTTATGGTTGGTCTGCAATTTTTTCATTTACTATGTTTGTATATTCATTATTTACGTTATTTTGGCCAGCAGAAATTTTTTATAATACAAAAAATGTTCTAAAAGCCTTGCGTAATTCTGCAATTGCGTTAATTAAACATCCTCAAGTTATTTTGTTGTTCTTTATTATTGTCGTATTGAATAATGTTTTGATGATGTTCAACATTTTATCACTTATGAGTCCAATTTCGTTGTTACTTATGACATTGATTTATGTGTATTTTATAGTTTACGTTTTTGTATTATTATTCTTATATTATGAACAAAAAATCCAAAGTAATAGCAATAGCAGCACCGACGGCAACTGGTAAAAGCAAATTAGCGATAGAATTGGCGCATAAATACGACGGAGAAGTTGTATCTGCAGATTCAAGACTTGTGTACAAAGGATTTGAAATTGCAGTTGCAAAACCAACTTTAGAGGAACGTGAAGGTGTGCCACACCACGTTATTGATGTGGTTGAGCCAGAAGTTAATTATACTGTTGCAAACTTTTACGATGATGCAACAAAATCTATTAGTGATATTTTAAGTCGTGGGAAATTACCGATTATAGCAGGTGGTACAGGGCTTTACTTTAGAATTTTGTTAGAAGGTTTTGATTTGCCAAGAGTAGAACCAAATCCTGAACTTAGAGAAGAACTTTCAGCGTTAGAATTGGCAGATTTAGTCGAAATTTTGCGAAAATTAGACGAAAAAACACTAGAAAATATGGTTACACCCGAAAAAAGAAAAGTTATTCGAGCAATTGAGGTGTGTAAGGGATTAGGGCAACCAATGTCAGAAGTTGCAGGTCAAAAAGAAGTTCCGTATGATGTGGAATGGATTGGAATCAACATGCCACGTGAAGAAATTTACGATAGAGTTAACAAGCGTGTTGATGTTATGTTAGAAAACGGCTTGATTGATGAAACAAAGGCTTTACTTGCAAAACACGGGCGTATTCCAAATTTTGTTAAAACAATTGGTTATCAAGAAATTTTGCAATATTTAGATGGCGAAATAGACTTAGAAAGAGCTGTCGAGTTAATAAAACAACATTCACGTAACTATGCAAAACGTCAACTTACTTGGTTTAGGCGAAATAAAGCGTTAGGAATTGATTAGATTTTAAAAATATATTTTAAAGGCGGTTTTGATAAAATCAAAACCGCCTTTTTTAAAGAATTTATATCTTGAAACAGAGAACTAAGCTTCAACAGGAGCTTCTTCTGCTGGTGCTTCTGCAGCCGCTGCTGCTTCAGCTTCAGCTTGTTTTTTTGCTTCTTCTTCAGCTTGCTTTTTAGCTAAAGCTTTTTTAGATAATTTAACTGTTTCAGGTTTTTTGTAGTTTAATGAACCGTCATCGTTGCAGTTTTTGATTAAGTATGCAACAGTTTCAGTTGGTTGAGCGCCTTTAGATACCCAATTTAAAGCTTCTTGTTTGTTCAAAACCATAACTTTAGTTTTTGGATTGTAGTGTCCCAATTCTTGAATTGGAGCGCCTTCACGTTTTGATGTTGAGTTTGTAACTACGATTCTGTAAGCTGGGTTCTTTTTGCAGCCTAATCTTTTTAATCTGATTTTTAACATTTTGTTTTTTGTCCTTCTTAATTTTCTACTCGTAAGTGTCTAGCCGCTTGACTCTTACTGAAATGAGTTTTAAGAGGAATAACTCACTTCATACTTTTATTATAACCACAAAAATAAAATACAAGCAAGATTATTAACGAAAGTTACAGTCTGTTAACGATTTGCCCCTTTTTTTATTATTGATAAGATATTAATATGGCAAAGATTTTATTAGTTTCAGACAATAATGACAAAATTAAACATTATGACGAGATTTTAAGCAAATTCTCGCATGAATTTATGTTTGCGACTGATAATCAAATGTTTTTAGATTCAATTGAGGTTGAAGCTGTTAATATCATTGTTCTTGATGCTTCTTCAAAATCAATTGATTTGCCTCAACTTTATAGAAAAATTAATTCTATCAAGGATAATGTTATCACGGTTGTGTTATTGAAAGATGATAAAATTCCACCAGAATTGCTGAATATTTCAGATGCATTTTTAACTGAACCCGTTGCGGATAACATTTTACTATCAACTATTAACGTAAATTTACGTAGAAAAGAATCTTTGGTAAGACTTGCAACATCTAACCAAAATCTTTCAAAAAGTTTGTATCAATTGGATGTACTGTATAATTTAGGCTCACAACTTTCAGCAACATTAGACAAAGAAAAGCTTATTAATATTATGTTAGAAGGGCTTGATAAGGCTTTGGGTTTTTCAGTTGCCTGCGTTTTAACTTTTAAGTCTAACAATGAACCTTTATTAATTATAAATTCAATCAATCAAATTTCAGATAGATTGTTAGAGGCGCTAAAACTTAGAGCTGTATTGAATTACAAATCTTTGTTTGAAAATAAAGAAATGCCTTTCGAGTTAAATATTGATGATTTAAAAACAATAAAATATGCTAAAAATCCAATAGACGACTATGATTTTTCAATTCTGCGTTATGATACAATGTTTGCGCAAATTAATTTGAGTGAAAATTTCTTCGGATTTGTCGAAATTTATAGAGAAAATTCTTTTACAAATGAAGATGCACAATGTTTTCACACTATTGCGCAACAAGTTTCTATGCCGTTGAAAAATTCTTCTTATGTTCAAGAAATTCAAGAAAAGAATGCAAGACTGCACTATTTGGAACACATGAAATCAGAAATGATTTCGCTTGTTTCTCATGAATTGAGAACTCCGATTACGCCATTGAAAACATCTTTACAAATTATTTCAAGCGGAAGAGCCGGTGAAGTTACTCCCAATATGGCAAAATTCTTAGGAATGGCAAACAAAAATATTGAAAGTTTTTCAAAGATTATTAACGACTTGCTTGATATGTCAAAAATTGAAGCAGGTAAAATGGATTACAAATTTACTTCAACTAACGTGGAAAAACTTATTGAATTTGTTAAACTTCAACAAACAAATGTTGCAGAGTCTAAGGGCTTGAACTTGACAACTCATTTTGATGACAAATTTGTAACAGTTTTTGCCGATTCTTCAAGATTGCAACAAGTTTTGAATAACTTGTTATCAAATGCAATTAAGTTCACTAACGCTGGTGGTACAATTGATATTAGTACAAAGGTTGTTGATGCAAGTGAAATTAAGACTCCTGAATGTTTTGCCGATGAAGTGAAGAATTTAGAGGGTAAATATCTTCAAGTATGTGTATCGGATGATGGTATAGGTATTGAAGAAGAAAATTTACCTAAGATTTTTGACCAGTTCCAACAAGTTGAAAGTTCGCTATCACGTGAAGTTGGTGGTACTGGTTTAGGTTTACCGATTGTAAGAAAGATGTTAGATGCACATAATGGTGCTATTTGGGCTGAAAGTGAAGTTAATGAAGGCTCTAAATTTTACTTTGTTCTTCCTGTTTCTACCGACAAATCTAACTTCTGGATTTTACATAAACAACTAATTCAACAAGCAAAAGTTAATAAGACTAAATTTGTGACACTATCAATGAGTGCATCAGGTGATGTCATAGAAAACTTATTGAAGGAAGATAACTTAATAAATAGAACATATCTTAACAATTCAGTTATAGTAAACGAAGATGGTCGAACAACACTAACCATGGTAATTCCAGACGCAACTGCTTGTGTTGTTGACTTCTTAAAACGTAAGATTGATACCGTAGTGCTTAACGATAAAGCCCGATACGGTAAATGTGATATAATGTATTCATACGCTACTTATCCAAAGGAGAAAGATTAATGAAAAAAATATTACTTGTAGATGATGAACAAGATATTGTAGAAACATTAAAATTCGTTCTTGAAGCGGAAGGTTATACTTGTTTCTGCGCATATAATGGCGAAGATGGTTTAAAATTGGCTAAGGAAATTATACCAGATTTGATGGTATTAGATGTTATGATGCCAAAGATTAATGGTTTCAAAATAAGTCGTTTATTGAAGTATGATGCTAAATATAAAAACATTCCAATCATTATGTTAACAGCACGTTCTCAAGACTCAGATAAACAAATCGGCGAAGAAACTGGTGCTGATGTTTGTATTACAAAGCCTTTTGACCTTGATGAAGTAGTTTTAACAGTAGCAAAATTATTGAAAGAAAAAGAAAATAACTAGTATGATGATGATGAATGAAGCGGTTACAAATAAAACCTTAGAAAAAATTAAATATGACCTTGTAAGAGAAGGCCTTGTAGAATATGAAGTTATAGAAAAAGCTCAAGAATTAGCTACAGCTCAAAATATAAGTATTGGTCAAGCGCTAATTAATTTGAACATTTTGTCAGAAGAAACTCTTTTAAAATTTATGGAATCTAAATTGCACATTCCAAACGTAAATTTAGAAGATTACACGCTAGACAAAAACTGCTTGCAATACATCAACATTGTAGATGCACGTAAATACAAAATTATTCCGTTATTTAAAATAGAAGACGTTTTAACTGTTGCAATGGCTGACCCATGGGATTTGTTTGCAATTGATAAAATTATGGAAAAAGCGGAATGTTCAATTGACCCTGTAATTTCATCTGAAGCAAGTATTTTAAAGAAAATTGATGAATACTACAAAACTCCAAATACCGTAGGTGAAATATTTACAGAAGCTCAAGAATCTGGCTATGACTGGCATGAAGAATTGCACAATGATGATTTATCAGATGAGCATATTCAAAAGATTATTCGTGCAATTTTAAAACAAGCTATTCTTGAAGATAAACATGAAGTTTATTTTGCATACAGTGATAGAGGTTTAGATATTTCATTTAAACAAAAAGGAACTGTTTATGAAAAAGGATTTATTCCTTCTGTTTTAGCATCTTCATTTGTTGCTAAGTTAAAAGTATTATCAAATTTAGATCCTGCAGTTAGTGAAATACCTCAACTTGGTAAATTATGCTTTAAAGTTGATGAAATGACTTTAGTCGCAAGCATTTCTTCATTCCCAACTGTAATGGGTGAAAGAATTGCGTTAAAAATTTACAAACCGCCAAAAGCAATAAACACAATTATTAAAGATGAGGCAAAGGTACAATTTGTTAAAAATTCACTTGAGAACCCTGGAATTGTGCTTGTATGCGGTGCTCCGTTGTCAGGTAAAACTCACGTAATTTATTCATTATTAAATGAAATTTCTGATACTAAGAAAAATATTATGACGATTGAATCTATTACAAAATACGATTTGCCTAAAATTAATCAGTGTGAACTTAATGAAGGCGTTGGTTTTAACTTAGATAAAGCGTTGAGATTTATTGAGTTTCAATCTCCTGATATTATTTATTTTGAAGGTATGATGTCAAAATTTGATTATCTTTCAAGTCTAGTGTTCAGTAATAAAACAGTAATTACTGAGTTTATGGCTGAAAACATGTCAGATTTACGTGAAAAAATGGCGTACTCAGAAGTTGAAACTTTTAAATCACTAGTTTCTTGTCTAATCTTTATTCACTCAAAAGATAGTGTTGAAGTGTTTGATAAGAATACTATTCAAAAGTATTTGGCATAATTTGAAATGATAAATTTTATAAGGCGCGAGCGAAGCTCGCGCCTTATTGATAAATTGCTTGATAATGTCATTCTGTACTTGTTTCAGAATCGAATTGAGATTTGTTAATCCTCTAAAAAACTACGGAATAAATCTGTTTTATCGTTACTTCTTATCTTGTTTATTGCTAAATCTTCCAATTGTCTTATACGTTCTTTTGAAAAACCTAAAATTTTTCCCAATTCTTCAAGAGTTTTTGGTCGTGTGCCTTCAAGTCCAAAACGGTGGATTAAAATTTGTCGTTCTCGCTCCTCAAGATGTCGCATCAAAAAAGGCATACAATCGCTTAAATTTGTATTTTGTGCTTGCTCTTCTGGCGCTTTATAGCTCGAATCTGCGATATAATCCTGCACACTTAAATCTTCTGTAACAGGTGTATCAAGACTTATTGGTTCTTTCATTATTGCTTTTTTTATTCCCTGAACTCTTTTTATACTTATTTCCATTCTCTCAGCTATTTCTTTTTCACAAGGTTCTCGATTAAGTTCAAAAGTTAAATCTAATATCGCTTTTTTATATTTTCTAATTTTATCGGTCATGTGAACAGGGATTCTGATAGAACGAGAATAGTTTGAAATTGCTCGAATTATTGTTTGCTTAATCCACCACGTTGCATAGGTCGAAAATTTGAATGATTTTGTGTAATCAAATTTTTCAGCAGCTCTAATCAAACCAATAGAACCCTCTTGAACTAAATCCATAAATAGAACACCCTGACCTACATACCTTTTTGCAATGCTGATAACAAGGCGTAAGTTCGCTTGTACTAGTTTTTTCTTTGCTCTAAGCGCATCATCTCGAGAACCCTCTTTTATGCTTTTGCCTAAAAATAACTCATCTTTAGTGCTTAGTAGTTTAGTTTTGCCGATGTCTTTTAGATACATTTGCAATAAATCGTCTTCCTTTGCAATACAACTAAATGTTTTAGGCTCTTCATCTAAGTTTTCATCATCAGTATCTCTAAAATCAAATTCGTCCCATTTTTCGTCAATCAAGACAGCACTACAACTCTTTAAATTACTCATACTTCATAAATCCTTATACTTCCATCTACAATTTTTTAGACGAAGGTTTTAAGAATTTGTTTCAAAATAATTAAATTAAAAAGATAACAAAGCACCCATGAATTGAATTCATGGGTGCTTTAGTTTGTTGAAATTTTATCTGTCATAACGTGGTGGAGGAGGCTTTACCTCGTTGATTTTAGCAAGAATGCTTGACGGGAACGAATTTATGTACCAGTTCATTCTATCCACTGCATCGTTATAATATACCAACTTTTCGTTTTGAGCTTCTTCTAATGTTGCTAATTGACGTAATTGAGCTTGTAAACCAGCGTTTGTTTTCAAATCTTTATATCTGCCAACAGCTTGAACGATTAATTCAACTTGTTTATCAAATTTCTTTTGTAGCTCATAACGTTGTTCAACATTGTCAATTCGAGGTTTTAGCTTGTTTAATTCATATCTGATCGCATAGGCATCATTAACTAAATGTTGGTCTTTATCCATAAATTCTTTTGCATAGCCTAATATGTCAAGAATTACGACATTTTTCTTAATTAAAATAGCATCAACGCCAGCCAAACCTCTTAAAAGGTTGTCTTTGTATTTATCTAAATCAAGTGCAAGTTTTATTACATAAATTATGTATAGTAATATACCTACAATAATTATCCATAATGCTGTCATTTATTATTCTCCTGCAAGATAAATAGTTATGTCACTGCTTGTACAGTAAGCTCTGTCTGGGTTATATACAAATTGCATCTTGTTCAATTGCGGAGCTTTTCTTTTTAAGCTTGCGAAAAATTCGTTTGAAACTGATGGTTCGTGAGCAATGAATTGAGAATGTGGCAAGCTTGCTGGTCCAAAACAGTTAACGTTGTAGCCTAATTCTTCAACTGTAGCTTTTACGCTTTCAGCGGTAGCCTTGTTTGCTTTTGTATATTTGATACCGATGTTATAAGCTTCTGTTGTAGGTGAAACTCTGTCACGATAAATCATTCTATTTACCATTTCTTGAGTTTTTTCAGGGTCTAAAATCCAGTAACTGATATAACCATGTTTGTTTGGTGCACCTGGAAGTGTCGCAAATTCAATTTTGTTTATATCAAATCCTTTAGACATTGCTGCATATTGAGAAATTTCATAGAAAGACATATCTGTCTTTACGTATGTTGCAATAACATTTAAAATGTCTGGAATTTTTGCAATAGTTTGAGGAGTTTGTAATTTTTCCAACAAACCTTTTAAGAACCATTGTTGACGTTGAGTTCTACCAATATCGCCTAAGCCGTCATGTCTGAATCGTAAATATCCAACAGCGTTTTGACCGTCTAAAATGTTTAAACCTTTTGATAAGTTTACGTGTAAATTACCTGCATAATCGTGGTAGTACATATTCTTTTCTACATAAATTGGAATACCACCGATTGCATCAACAATTCTTCTCACAGCTTCGTCGTGAACTAAGATATAATGGTCTATTTTTACACCTAAAGTTCTTTCAATAGTGGCTTTTGTCATTTCAATACCACCAATTGCGTGTGCAGAATTGATTTTTTGGATACCGTAATCTCCAGGTAAGTATACTTTACTATCACGCGGGATTGAAATTGCGTTTATTGATTTTGTTTTAGGGTCTATATTTAACAATATGATTGTGTCTGTTCTTGCGCCAGCCCAAGGATTTGTTGGTGAATTGTTTGCATCAACACCGCAAAGTAAAATGTTTTGGCGTCTTTGAGCAAAAGGCATTGCAAAATTTACGTGCTGTTTGTTCTTTACATCTAGTGGCAAACTTAGCAACATCTTTGTAACAAAAGAATCTTCACCAAAGGTTTCTGTAATAATTTCTTTGTTTTCTTGAGCTATTAAAAGAACAAGAATTATTGCGCAAAATACGATTACTATTCCGAACAAAGTTCTTGCAAATCCAGAAGTATCTTCTTTTTCCGCTTTTAAATGCTTTAAAAATACGCTATATTCTTCGTTTAAGTCTTTTTCTTCTTGTTCTAATTTTTGATCTATATCTGATTTTGACATTATATTTACACTTTTCTAATACTCATATCCAGTTTATAAATATTATATTTTAACAGGGTTGTAAAATCAATTAATGTTAACTAGAGTTAAGTAAATTTTACTTAACTTCTTTTTGATAAGCCCAAGCGGAATGATTGTGTATGCTTTCCATCGCTTCGCATTCAACTTCAAATTCTTTTACAACTTCGTTTTTGCGCAAGTCTAAAACAACATCACGTAAAATATCTTCTACAAATTTTGGATTGTCGTAGGCTTTTTCTGTTACAAACTTTTCGTCTTCACGTTTCAATAGTGGGTAGATAGAGCTTGATGAATGGCTTTCTACCATATCAATAAGGTCTTCAATCCAAATGTGTTCGTTTCTATCGTACGAAACTTTAACACCAATAATTGCTCTTTGGTTATGTGCTCCATATTCAGAAATTTCTTTTGAACAAGGACAAAGAGTTGTTACTGGAACTTTTACGCCTAAAATAAATTTATAATTTTCTTTTTCCGTGTTGTAATTTTCTAAAACACTGTTAAATGAACATTCGTAACTCATTGTAGAGGTTAGACCTGAAACGGGTGCGAATTTATTTATAAAATATTTAAAAGTTAATTCCAATTCTCCGCTTTGTGCGTCTAACTTTTCTACAATTGCAGATATACACCCTTTCAAGTCAGAACCTAAAAGGTCTTTGCTTTGCCAGTCTGTAAGCACCTCAACAAAGCGTGACATGTGAGTACCTTTGTAATGTTTAGGTAACGACACAGAAACGCGAGCTTTAGCGTTTACGACTTGATTTGAGCTATTTTTACGTCTAATGTTTAGCGGAATTTCAAAATCTTTAATTCCGACCTTTTGAATATCGACTCCTCTTGAGTCGTATTCGTTTTGTATATCTTTCATCGTGGTTATTCTTTAATTAATTCCATACCGCCATCGTTGTTTTCAAGGGCAGTCAAAAGTTTTAAAGCAGCTTCTTTTTGAGTTTTTTTAGGAGCAACTCTCAACAATTCAATAGCTTTCATAACGATTGGATCGTTGTCATACCAACGTTTACCTTTGCCGTGAAATTCTGACATAATGTCATAAACTTTTTCAATAACATCTGCAGCAACTTGTTCTTGCATTTGAATAATAAATTCTGCAGCTGCATCTCTTTTATCTCCAGGAGCCAATCTTAAAAGTTCTAATGCTTCTTTTAATACTGGGTCTTTATCATACCAACGGCGTTGTTGTTGTTTTGCTTCCATTTATACCTCAAAATTTTTCCTTTATCTATAATATATATACCACAAATGTTTAAATTAATCACACAAAATTAAAAAATAGTGTTTTTTTGTTATAATTGAGTTACAAAGAAAGGATAAAATTATGAATATTTTATTAGTAAACGGACCAAACTTAAACTTGTTAGGAACAAGAGAACCAGATAAATACGGCTCAGAAACATTAGAAGAAATTGAAAAACATCTTCAAACGGAAGCTAAAAAGCATGATATTCAACTAGATTGCTGTCAATCAAATATTGAAGGTGAAATTGTTGATTTCATTCAAAAAGCCAATGGCATTTACGATGGTATAATTCTTAATGCTGGAGGTTATACTCACACAAGCGTTGCTATTCGTGATGCTATTTCTGCGGTTGAATTGCCTGTTGTAGAAGTTCATTTGTCAAACATAAATGCAAGAGAAGAATTTAGAAAATACTCAATGATTGCACCAGTATGTATCGGACAAATCTCAGGTTTAGGCTCATTCTCTTATGATTTGGGCTTATTGGCTTTGTTGAATTATTTGAAATAAGATTTTTTAATAATAATTTTTGTTTAATCGCTGAGTTTGTAAAAAAAAACAAACTCAGCGATTATTTTGCTATTTATAGTTTCGGTCAGCGGTTCACATATTCACATTTTGGTGTGTTTTATTCTCCTTACTGACTACGATACGAAACATGCTGTATCCCTTATCTGACATGCATGTTAGCCATGTTTTCCATGACTTAAATCATCTAAAAAGAGTATTAAAATTATAATCATAAGTTGTAATTGTGTTCGTCAATAATATTCTGATTTTCAGGCTTTACAACTTCAAAATTTAGCAAAAAGTTATCACCAACGTGTATTAAAATATCTTTACCTTTGCTTATGTATGATAGTGGAGTTGAGTTATAGAGAGCTACGCCTGCTGATTTAAAGCGATTCCCTTCTGGGTTTTTAACTGCTCCTTCTACCGTTCTATATCCACAAGAAATACCTTTTACAAAGAAATTTCCAACGGTTAGTGCTGCAGTTTTGCCTGTTTCGACTTTGTCCCATTCTGTGGTGTATTTTGCAAACAAATTTTGGGGTTCTTGTAAATTTCCATTATATTGCCTTATTTTTGTTACTTTTAGAGAGAAGGTCGCATTTTGCTTTAATCGACTGTTATCCTTTGCTCTAATCACGATACCTTCTATGATATCTCCAGCATATATAATGCCATAACTTTCTATTGTATTAGCATTTACGACTCTAAAAATAAGTGTATCAGTTGGGTTATTGCTATCATACGGTGTCATTGCCTCAACCAATGTAGCTTTTGCATTTGCAGGGGCTGTAAAAAATATTATTAGAGTTATAAGTAACAATATCTTTTTCATTCTAGTTTACCTTTTGATAATCATAGTTAGGGGCTTCATTTTTAATGAAGATAAAATTCAATAGAAATTCTTGATTTTTATTTATTTTTAGAAAATCGCCTTTTTCTATTAATGAAAGTGGTGAATTTTCATAAACATTTTCGGCAGAAGCTTTTATGGTGTCTTTTTTATTTGTTGTGTTTTTATCTTCCATTGCTCCTTGAGCGGCATAAAATCCTGCAGTTGCAAGTGCTACTGGAACTCCGCCAAATATATAAAGTGCATTTGTAATAGTTTCTTTTGGTCTAAACTTTGTTGTGTATTGGGTTACAACGTTGGTAATAATCTGTTTTCTACCGTTTATATCAATATAACTTGTTGGAATATAAATGAATGATGCACTTTGTTTTAAGCGTTTTGGTGGAATTGTTTGGTAAATATATCCGCTTATAATGGTATCTTTGTACAAGAACAAAGTATCATTAATAATGGGTTCATTTAGTTTTATTGTGAAATTATGTGGTGGATTATTGCTGTCAAATGGTGTAACCGCTTGAACCTTTACCTTTTTAGCAAAAGCTGTTTGAGGCACAAGTAAGCATAATATTAGGGATAAACAAAAAACTACTTTCTTCATAATGTACATTATATATTATTTAAAAAATTTTAGCAATAAAAAAGACTCCTTACGGAGTCCTTCTATTTCGTTCAACCTTTTGATAACATTCTGAGGTTATCGGTTGAAATAAAGTGGTGCGCTTGGCGCGATTCGAACGCGCGACCTATCCCTTAAAAGGGGAGTGCTCTACCTGCTGAGCTACAAGCGCTCACTTTGTAAGCCTTTACCTTGCCTCGGGGGTGAAACCATTTCCCTATTCACCTTTCAGTCGAGTCCCTAACGAAACTACCGAGTGTCAAGTTCCAATCTTTCGATTTGGTGTAGTTATAATCTACAATGAAAAAATTTCTAAGTCAACTACTTTTTTAAATTTTTTTGAAAAAAGTTTTAAAAAGGGCGGATTTTGTGTTAACAAAATCCGCCCTTCTGGTATGTAATTATTGAGTTTTAGGCATTTTCTTTTAGGTCGATATATTTCTTTGCACAATCAAACATTGAGTTTACAAGTGCTGCATTTGAATAAATATTCATGCCACTTGCTTCAAGAACTTGTTTAACTCTATTTTCCCAAATTGTGTACGTTTCTTCTGTTGAAAGTTCGAGAACTTGACCTATCATACTCAACTCTTTGTAATCAAGTGGAACTGGCATTGCTCCCCTAAGAATATCAACCATGTCCAAACGTTTTTTACGAGGAAAAGCCTTTAAAAAATTAACTACACTTAATTTTTTCTTCTGTAAATTATCTTTTAATACTTCAACTGCTTCATCAAGCATGATTGGTTCTTGAGGAATTTTATATTCATCAAACATTTCTGGTTCAATTTCCATGACTGTCGCAATTCTTTCTAATGTAGTTCCTCTTGTTGAAAATGGTATTGAGTTGTCTATCAAGTTGTAAACATAAGATAATGTGACACCAATCATTTCTGCAAAGTCTTTTTTATGCAGATTTGCTTTTTCTAAAAAGTCGCTCACCATCTTGGAGCTTTTTTCTTTAATTATTGGTTTGTTTTCAGATTTCATAACTAATCTCCCCTATAATCTTGATACTTTTTTGGAGTCTCCGTGTATCATAAAATAAACCCATTTTATCTTTTTGTTAAGCGAAAGGTAGTTAATACCCTTGGTAATATTTATTTGCGTTAAAATTATAAACATAAAGGCTTATAATTAATTTGGATAACAAGAGGATATAACTTTGAAACTTATCGTTGCTCTAGGAAATGTCGGAGATAAATATAGTTTTACACGCCACAATATGGGCTTTATGGTAGCTGATTATTGGGCAGTGAATGAAGGTTTTTCTTTTAGAGAAGAATCAAAACTAAAATGTTTGTTTACTAAAATAAAATTCAATAACGAAGATATTATAATAATCAAACCGACAACATATATGAATTTGTCAGGAGAAGCCGTTAGTTTGGTAATGAACTATTATAAAATTGATGTTAAAGACATGCTTGTAATTTATGATGATTTATCAATTGAACTAGGTCGCCTAAGATTTAGAGCAAGTGGTTCTGATGGTGGTCATAATGGAATTAAGTCTGTAATTCAACATGCTGGTACAAACAAGTTTGCTAGATTGAAAATCGGTATCGGTCCTCAACCTCCAATTCCTTCAGAATCTTTCGTTTTACAAAATTTCTCTAAAGAACAAGAACCTGTATTAAAAGATACATTAAAAACAGCCTTAGATGCCGTAAAGTGTTATTTAACTGATGGGTTAGATAGAGCGCAAAATAAATTTAATTAGTAAGGTTTACTATATATTATATTTTTATTCCATGATTTAATATAAGAAAATAAGTGAAAGGTAAATAAAATGACAATTGAACAAGCTGAACAATTTGAAGAACAAGAACTTTATGATAAAGCATACTCTGAGTATAAAAAACTTTTAGAAAAAAGACCAAATAGTGTTGAACTTCTACAAAGATCTGCTCATGTTGCAAAAATTTTGGGACTAGTAGAAGATGCTGAAAAATATTTTTCAAAAATTGTAGAAGAAGACAAAGCAAATGTTATGGCTTATGAACAATTAATGGATTTATTTGAAAACACAGATAGATATAAATACTATACTTACCGTGGAAATTTACACGTATGTCAAGGACAATTACAACATGCTGCAGGTGACTTCAAAAAGGCACTAGACAAAGCTTATGATGAAGACCAAAGAAATATGACAAGATTTGTGCTAGCGGGACTTTATATGCAATTAAACAAGGACAATCAAGCTATTGATGAATACTTGCGATTAATTGATTCCCATGAAGCTCCACTTGAAGCGTACACTCAATTATCTCAGATTTATATGAAAGAAGGTATTTTATCTAGTGCTGCAGAAATCTTAGAAAGAGCAATTAAAGACGGGCATGAAAATGAAGAAATTAAAAATAAATTAGCAGAAATTTATATTGCTAACAATCAAACTGATGCCGCATCAAAGGTTAGCTCTGATCCATTAGTTCAATTGAGATGTTTAATTGATGATGAAAAAATGGCAGAGGCTAAGTCTAAAATTGATGAAATGCAAGATAAATATAAGAAAAATCCTAAATTCTTATCACTTGTAGCTCAATACTATTACACTGAAAAGAAATTTGATGAAGCGCTTGAAGCAGTTAATGAATTTGCAAAATTCGATAAAAATTCTCCATTAATTTATCAAATGAGAGCATTGATTTATGAAGAAAAAGGTGAATCTTACAATGAACACTATAACTGGGCAAAATATAATTTAGCTCGCGGAAACAAAGATGTTGCACTTAATGAATATATGTTTGCACTTCAACAAAAAGAAGACGATAAAGCTCTTTTGCTTACAATAGCCGAATTGTTAGATGATATGAACGATAAAACTCACGCTATTGAATTTTATGAACGCTTGAGCAAAGTTGATTTAAACAACAAAAAAGCTCTCGAAAGATTAGGTGAATTTAGAGAAAGTATTGGCGATTACAAAATGGCGATAGAATATTTTGAAAAGCTTTATTGTTTAGATAATCGTAAATCTAATGTTCTAAAATCATTGGCAGTAGCTTATGAAAAAACTAAAAATCCAGTCAAAGCTGTTGAATTTTATAATAAATATCTTTCATCATCTGCAATTACTGACCAAGAAGTTGCAGCAATTAAAAAGAAATTAGAAAAATTAGAAGGTCAAGCTAAAACTTACAACGAAGCTTCAACTGAAGATGAAGGCTTGATTGATAAGATTATGAGATTTTTTAATAAATAAGACAGTTAATATAATTGTTAACGAATGTAACAAAAAGTCCTGAAATCCATGCAAAACTAGCAAAAAACATGGTTTTTAGGACTTTATATCTATGTAGGTTAAAATTATTTTGTGTAGAAATTATGGCAGTAAGTTCAATTAATTTAGCTCAAAACTTAATTACAAATAATCGTAGCAATAATGCAAACGTTGCCTTTAAAGGTGGCACTCCAGACTTGGATGCTTTGAAACAAAAGCAAGACGAATTTCGCAGAATGTCTGAGCAAGCAGGAGAAAATGGTGGCGTTATAGGTAAAATTGGTAGCTTTGCCACAAAAGCTATTGGTGTAATTATTGCATTTACTGCAACAAAAATCTGCTTGGATAAAGCCGCTGGTATGATTTCTGGTGCTATTGGTAAGTATTCTGATGCAGCAACACAAAAAGCAGTTGATGCCCTAAACAAAAAAGCATCTGAAAAAACAGGTGAAGAAGCAGCAAAATTAGCAGAAAAAGCAAAAAAATTAGCAGAAAAATTTGCTAAATCTAAGGGTGTTGCTGAGAAAATTCAAAGTACTGCTGTAAACATTATAGCAGGTGGGGCAGCAATAGGTGTAGCAATGAAAGATTTTGGCTTAGTTAAGAAACAAGTTTCTGACAGTGCTGAAAATCTTGTTGAAAGATCTATTGACAAAGCTAACGGTGACGACTATAATAGTAGCACATCAACTAGCAATGATTTTACAGTAAGTGATGACGAATTTTAGTGAAAACGCTTTAGGAGGCAAAGTAAAAAATGATTAGACCAGTTTCAATGGCAGCTCCACGTGTAGCATTTAGAGGTGGTGAAACAGGTGTTGATAAAACAGTAGATGCAGTTGATAAAGCTCAAAAAGCTTTGCAAACTATGAGCAATCTTACTGAAGGTGCAGATGAATTTAAGAAAAATATGAAAACTGATTCTGATGCTTATTCTGATGCAGTTACAGATACTTTAACAAAAGCTGCAGAAGAAAATAAAGCGTTAAAACCACTTGCGGAAGCTGCAAATTCAAAAGCTGGTAAAACTGTAGCAGATGTATTTGGTAAATTTACAGCATTCTGTACAAACTTAGCTAGTGCTGCTACAACAGTTTCTACAATTGCAAAATAATAATTTCAGGATTTTATAACAAAAAGAGGGTTGATAATTTCAACTCTCTTTTTTTATGCTAAAATTTTGACTATGGGGAAAGATTTTACAGTAAAGAAAATTTTAGATAGCAATATAGAACAAGAATTGGCAAAAGTCGGTTTTGATAGTTCTTACTTGCATAAAGGCACAAATAAATATAAATATTTGAACATGAAAATTTTTGATTTAACCTTACCTCAAGCAAATATTTTAAAACAAACAGCTCTTACTGTTGGCGCTGATTGTGCTGTTCATAGAGATATTTTAACCGCAAATGTAGAAAAATCTGATTGTATTTTAGGTGGTAGTGTTTCTCAAATTCTAAAAATTTCAGATAAATTGAGAAAACAGCCTTTTTCAATGAAAAACTTGGCAGATATTTTAAATGAAATGACAAAAATAGAGCCAAAAGTTTTGCCAAAGCTAATGGGAATTTTGAATGTTACAAAAAATTCTTTTTCAGATGGTGGACAATTTTATGATTTCAACAGTGCAATTGAGCATTTGCACAAATTAATTGAAGATGGCGCTGATATAATTGATATAGGTGCTGAAAGTACAAAACCGTTTTCTCAAGCAGTTAGTGCGCAAGACCAATTAAAAAAAATTGAACCAATATTATTATACATACATAAAAATAATATTAATATTCCGATTAGTATTGATACCCGTTCAAGCGAGGTAGCTACAAAAACAATGGATTTGGGTGCATCAATAATTAATGATGTTTCAGGGTTTGATTACGATGAAAAAATGCTTGATGTTGTTGCTCAATTTGGTAAAAAAGTTATAATTCAGCACTCACAGGGTAATCCTGGAAACATGCAAGTTAAACCGACCTATGAAAATGTAGTTGATGAAATTTATTTTGCGTTAAAAAATAAAATTAAACTTGCAGAAGAAAAAGGAATTTGCAAAGATAATATAATTATAGACGTAGGTATTGGTTTTGGTAAAACTAAAGCACATAATTTTGAATTAATCAAACGAATAGAAGAATTTAAATCTCTTGGTTGTGAAGTTATGCTTGGAATTTCAAGAAAATCTTTACTCAACATGAATGATGAGCCAAACGAGGTTAAAGATATATATACAACAGCATTGAGTTCGTTGGCAATTGAACGAAATGTAGATTACTTGCGTGTTCACAACGTAAAAATGCATAAAAAACTTATTGAATTAATGAAAAACTTTTAAGGAAATTAAGAATGGAAATTTTAGCGATAATACCAGCTCGTGGCGGTTCAAAAGGTATTCCGAATAAGAATGTAAAAATGTTAGCAGGTAAACCTTTAATTTATTATTCAATTGAAGCTGGGCAAAATTCTAAATATGTAACTCGTACTGTACTTTCAACAGAGGCTGAGAATGTTAAAAAAGTCGCACTTGAATATGGTTGCGAGGTTATTGATAGACCTATGGAATTGGCGCAAGATACAACAATGACAATTCCAGTCATGATTCACGTACTTGATTATTTAAAGGAAAAAGAAGGTTATGAACCAGATGCGGTCGTGTTATTGCAACCAACTTGTCCTTTGAGAGATTCTAAACGCTTAGACAAAGTTATTGAATGCTATTTTGAAAATTTGAAAAAAGGGCATGATTCGGTATTTGCTGTGCTAGATATCGGTATAACACACTCTTTATGGCGACAAATTCCAAATACAGAAAAAATTGAACCATTGTATGATTCACGTACAAGACCTCGCCGCCAAGATGAATACAGGCATTATCCAATGTATCGCGAAACAGGTTCTGCTTACATTTGTGAAACGAAGGTTATGCGTGAAGTGAACGATTTTATTGGTAAAAATCCAATGGTATATGTTGTAAATCAATCAATTGATATTGATGAACCAACAGATTTTGATGAAATAGAAAAGATTTTAGAGGCTAGGAATAACTAATGAATGAAGCATTATTTTTTATAACAATTATAGTTAACTTTGCAGGTGTAATTTTTGCATATAAATTTTTTGGTAAAATGGGTGTATTTGCTTGGATTGCTCTAGCGACAATTGTTGCCAATGTTGAAGTTTTAAAATGTGTCGACATTTTTGGAATGGCACTAACTTTAGGTAATGTGACGTATGGCTCAATCTTTTTAGCGACAGATATTTTGAACGAAAAATATGGTGTTGAAGAAGCACAAAAAAGTGTTTATTTGGGATTTTTTGCACTATTGATGTTTACAATAATTACACAAATTGATTTACACTACATTTCAAACGAAGCAGATTTTGCAGGAGAAGCAATGAAAACGCTGTTTACGATTACTCCTAGAATTTGTTTTGCAAGTATGTCTGCTTATTTTGTTTCAAATATGATGGATGTTTATTTATATAAATTTATAAGAAACATTTTACCTTCAGATAAATTTTTATGGGTAAGAAATAATGGCGCAACATGTTTAAGTCAATTATTTGATACTGCAATGTTTACATATATAGGTTTTGCTGGGGTTTTCTCAAAAGAAGTTGTATTCCAATTGTTTATAACAACATATCTAATTAAATTATTTATCGCAATTTTAGATACTCCATTTTTATATCTCGCAAAAAGAATTAAAAATGATAATTAGTGACAAAATGTCACGATTAAATTTTGAATCGTGACAAAAATCACATTGTTACGCATTGTAAAATCGGTAAATTATTAAGGGTTGACAAAACACTTAATCTTATTTTATACTGTTGAATAAGGAAATCAATCACGATTGAAAAAAGGAGAAATAAAAAATGCCAAAAACAACAACTAAGAAGGCTTCTACAAAAAAGACTTCTAACAAACAAAATGATGTTGAAAAATTAGAAAAAGCATACAATGCATCTAATTTAGTAGATAGTGTTGAATCATTTGAAGC
>CALBKW010000071.1 GCA_937895785.1 uncultured Candidatus Melainabacteria bacterium
ATTTGTGCATCAGCATTTTTCATCATAACTTCGTAACCGTCTTCGCCTGTGTATCCAGTTCTTGAAACGTAAACTTCAACGCCAGCTAGAGTCATTTTTTTGATTGTGAAGAAGTCTTGATGACCTGTATAACCAAGTTTTTCTATAACATTTATTGCTTTAGGTCCTTGAATGGCAAGCAAAGAGTAGTTATGAGATTGATTGTCAATGTATAAATCTTTAAATTCAAGGCTGTTACGTACAAACCAGTTTACATCTTCGTCTACACGTGAAGCGTTAACGATTAAAAGATACTTGTTGTCTTCAAGTTTGTAAATGATTAAATCGTCAATCAAACCACCTTTTTTGTTTGGTAATTGACAGTAAACCGCTTTAGAATCGTATAACTTGCCAATTTCTTGAGGAACAAGCTTGTTTAAGAAGGCTAAGGCATCTTTACCTGAAACAAAAACTTCGCCCATATGAGAAACGTCAAATAAACCAACGTTTTGACGAACATTTTTATGCTCTTCAATAATTGATGTAAACTGAACTGGCATGTGCCAACCAGCAAAATCTACCATTTTTGCGCCTAGAGCCACCTGTTTGTCGTGTAATAATGTTTCTTTCATAATTATATCCTCGTCCCTATATTGATTGTGAACGTAAAACGCTATCATGTCAAGAAATATCTAAAGTTTTTGTAATATTTTTGTACATGACCACAAACAATGGTATTATAATGAATTAATAGGGGATTTTTATGACTGGAAATTTATTCAATTTAGATTTATTCTTGGAAAAAGCCGTTAAAACAGATTCGTCAGATATTCACTTGAAAGTTGGTGAAAAACCTATGTTGCGCCGTGACGGTGTGATTTTAAAGGTGGATTTACCTCCTATAACAAGAGAAGATATGAACGCTATGGTTCAGAAAATTGTTCCAGACTTTATTAAGGATAGATTAGCAAAAGCTACAGATTTAGACTTTTCTTATGAATTAAAAGATGTTTCTCGTTTTAGGGTAAATTTATCTCGTGCAATGACTGAATTTTCACTAGTTTTTCGTGTAATCCCTTATTCAATCAAAAACTTTGAAAAATTGCACTTGCCAGTTTCTATGCAACAATTTGCAGACTATAACAACGGTTTAGTCCTTGTTACAGGTCCGACAGGTAGCGGAAAATCAACATCTTTGGCTTCGTTTATTGATTATATCAATCAAAAATATCAAAAGCACATTGTAACTATTGAAGATCCTGTTGAATTTGTATTTACAGATAAGAAATGTAAGCTTACACAACGTCAAGTTGGTATTGATACAGAAAACTTTGCATCAGGTATTAAATATGCTTTAAGACAAGACCCTGATGTTATTCTAGTTGGTGAAATTCGTGATAGAGAAACTCTTGACAGTGCATTAAAAGCCGCAGAAACAGGTCACTTGGTTTTTGCAACAATGCACACAAATGATGCAATTCAAACAATTTACCGTATTGTGAATATGTATGAACCTGAAGATCGTGACAGCGTAAGGCGACAATTGGCTCAAACTTTGCGTGGTACAGTTGCTCAAAAACTTGTAAAAAAGGCTGTTGGTAATGGTCGTTACCCTGCTTGTGAAATTCTTGTAGTTACACCTACAATCAAGGATTTTATCATAAAAGACGAATTGGAAAATATTTATGATCTTGTTAAGAAAGGTTCATTTAATGATATGGTTACAATGAATGAATCTTTATTCCAATTGGTAGAATGTGGTGCTATTACTAAAGAAACCGCTCTTGAAGCATCAGATGATAAAATGGAATTGGAACAATTCTTTAGAGGTGTATTTAGAGGTACGGCTCAACAATGAACAACGTTGTAACAGATGCGATAAATTTGAAATCATATAATTTAAAAGATTCTGACAAAATTGTAGTTATGTACTCAAAAGAGTTGGGATTGATTAGAGGTGTTGCAAAAGGAGTAAAAAAGCCTAAAAGCAGATTAGGTGCTAGAATGGACTCTCTCGTTGCGAACAAAGTTATGTTATATAAGGGGAAAAACTTGGATACTATTTGTCAAGCTGAAGCGTTGAATACATTTAAAGACTCTCGTCAAGATTACGATAAGTTGATGTATTCATCTTATGTGTCAGAAATTATTTCTATTTTTGGGGTGGAAGATGACCCTTCAAGCAAAGAAGTGTATGATTTGTTCTATAAGGCTTTGGATAGAATTTCAAGTGCGCAATCAAAAAAAGATGTTATGATTGCGGTTATAAAATTCCAGTTAAAAATGATGCTTATTGTCGGCTTTGGACTTGAATTTGATAGCTGTCTTTGCTGTCGTGAAGAAATTTTAGATGAAGATATGTATTTCTCAATTCAAATGGGTGGCGTTGTTTGTGAAGAATGTAATAAAGATTTGGGTGTAAAACTAAAACTACACCATAAAATGAGAGATTTTATGCAAGCAATGATGCAATTTGATTTTAATTACGAAAGTGACTACGACAAAAAAGCAACAGACAAAGTTTGTGATGTTTGCTTTAATTTGTTGAATGAGTATATTCAATCTCATACAGACAAAAAAATTAAATCAATATCAGTGCTAAATTTATAAGTAAAATCTTAACAACAAAATTTGTCCGTATATTTACGTACGTATTTTAACGTACGTAAATATACGGACAACAATTCCTCAAATAATTGCCAATGCTGAATTGTACCATTAAAAACTCTGTACCGACAGGCTCTGTAAGCCTTTCAGAAAACGCCCCCTCTTTATTACCATTTCGTTACAAGACTTGCATTAAATTCATAAAAGATATATAATTAAGTTACAAATTTGTTAAAAAAGTTCTCTTCTAATGGCAATTTTTTTTAAGCATGTGTTTTTAATATAATATAGAATAACTTAGGACAATAACGTTGATTGACAAAGAAACATTAATTAAACAAGAAAAGGAAATCTTATATAACAAGTCAATGGCTTCTAACCCTATTAGTGGTACAGGTTTTATGCCTAAGATGACATCTCCTATTGCTAGAACTTCTACTAACAGATTGTTCGGCGGTTATGTTTCTGCAAACAACGAAAGAGTTTTCTCAACTACTGATTACCGTGAAGTAATCAAAGATATGAACGCTGCCTTGAGAGGAAAAACTAATACTCCTGATTTTTATAACGCATTGCATGCTTTATTAATCAATAAATTAGGCGCTCAATTCACTGCAATTGGTATGTTCCAAAAACAATCTAAATGTATCAATATCAAATTGACAGACAAAGTTGGTGGAACTTTCTCTTCAAGAGTATTTTTGTCAGATGATACAAATCCAATTGTTGAATGTTTCAATTCTCAAGAAACAATCGTTAAAAATGATTCAAAATTTTTAAAATTATCATATTTACAATCTCCAGCAGTTGCAATCATTCCTTTAATCTCAGTTAACGAATGTTTAGGTGTGATGATTGTTGGTGACAATAATGTTAATGAAAATGCAGATTTATATTCATTAGTAGCTAATCATTATGCATTATTTATGCACAATGCAGATTTAGTTGAACAAGCTAATGCTCACGCTAACACTGATGCATTAACTTCTTTATCTAATCACAGAGGTTTCCAAGAAATCTTATCTAATGAATTAGCAAAAGCAGAAAAAACAAATTCAACCGTTTCTGTAATTATGATGGACGTTAATAACATCTCAAAAATCAACAGAGAATTAGGTCACGCTAAAGGTGATGAAGTTATTAAATTAGTTGCAGAAAAAGTTAAACAAAATATTCGTTCAAACGATTCAGCAGGTAGATACGGCGGTGATGAAATCGCTATCGTTCTTCCTGATACAGATACAAACGAAGCTAAATATTTAGCAGAATACTTAACTTACAGCTTATCTTGCTGTTTCATTGATGATGTAGGTCCTGTTAAGGTTTCTGTAGGTATTGCAAACTATCCTCAATGTGCTAAAGAACAAGAAAAATTATTAATCTCTGCAGAACAAGCAATGTATATTTCTCAATCTAAAGGCTACAAAGATGGTATGAGCGCTATCATCAGCTCTTCAGATTTCAATTTCTGGGATGATATGGCTTTACATTCATTCGCTGAAGTTTTAACAAAACGTCACTCTCAATTAGGCGTAAACTTCGAAGAAGAATTGGTTAATAAATTTGCAAGTGAAGAAATCTCTTCACAACACCACTTAGAAGAATTAGCAACTTCTTTAGCTGGTGCAATTGATGCAAAAGACCCATATACAAAAGGTCACTCAACATCTGTTTCAAAATACTCTGAAGCATTAGCAAGAGCATTAAACTTACCAGAAGCAGAAGTTCAAAGAATTAAATTAGGTGCATTATTACACGATGTTGGTAAAATTGGTATTCCAGAAAACGTATTATAAAAACCAACTCACTTATCTGATGAAGAATGGGAAATCATGAAGCAACACCCTTCAATCGGTGCAGAAAAAGTATTAATGCAAAACGAAGCATTAAAAGATTTAATCCCAATGGTTAAATATCACCATGAACATATCGACGGTTCTGGATATCCTTGCCAATTAAAAGGTGATGAAATTCCATTAGAAGCAAGAATCGTAGCAGTTGCTGACGTATATCATGCTTTAATTAGTGACAGACCTTACAGAAAAGGTTTAGGCGTTGAAAAAGCTTGTGAAATCTTACAAGACGGTGCAGGTGTTCAATGGGATGCTGAATTAGTAAGAAAATTCATTCAAATTGCTCCATCATTAGCAACTACAATCTAAGATTTATAAGAAAAGACCTCAAAAGAGGTCTTTTTTATAGTTTAAATAGAGTATTTTTCGTGTTTTGTAACAAAAAATGCCACTTTTTAACATTTTGCAGTTGTTTAAGGTTTCAAAATATGATACAATGGGCATATATTAGTATATAAAACTATAGCTAAATACGAGATATTAAAAAAACGGAGGTTTTTAATATGGGCGAAATAACTTTTTCAGGCTTAGCCTCAGGTATGGATACCAGTTCTTGGATTAATGCCCTTGTATCTATAAAACAACAATCAGTAACAAAGTTACAAAATTCAAAGACTACAGTTGAAGCTTCGAATAATGTTTTGAACACAATCAAATCGAAGATTACAAACTTGCGTTCGTCTATTGAAAAATTTACTGATGCAAAATTTGGCGGTTCTTTTGATGTGTTTTCAAAAAATAAAGTTACAACTTCAAAAGATAGCGTTGTTTCAGCAAATGTTACTGCAGATGCAGCAAAACAAAACTTTGATGTTATTGTAAATAAATTGGCAACTGCAACAAAAGCTACTTCAAACTTAGGTTCTTCAGCATTGGTTAATGGTGATACTAAGTTTGCTGATCTTGCAGGTGGTAAAGCGAAAACAGGTTCTTTTAGTTTCTATGTTGACGGTGAAAAGAAAGAAATTACAATTGAAGATGATGATACAGTTGATAAAATCTTAGATAAAATTGTTGAAGCTGGCAAAACTCGTACAGGAGGTACTGATTGGCGACCAACATATACAAAAAATGTAAATGCAACTGTTCAAGATGGCAAAATTGTTATTTCTGGTAACAACAACAAAGACATTATATTAGGCTCATCTTCAGATGAATCAAACTTTGTAAACGTTATGGGCTTGGTAAAAGGCTCTGATGGTACTTATGAAAGTTCGTCAAAAGTTTCAAGTGTAAATACTTCAGCAAAGATTTTGGAAGCATTCGATGGTTTAGATAAAGGTACTTTCAAAATTGGTAATGCAGAATTTACAATTGATGAGAATACAACAATTAAAGGTTTGATTTCAAAAATTAACTCAAGCGAAGATGCAGGTGTTACTGCTTATTGGGATGCCTCTCAAAGTGAACTTGTTTTAACTTCAAAAACAGAAGGTGCATTCAATATTAATATTGAAGATGGCACAAGCAATTTTGCTGAAAAATTTGGTTTTACAAGAAAAGAACAAGTTGCCAATACGGATCGTTGGGGTATTACTACTTATACAACAGTAACAAAATTGAATGACCAACAATTAGGCGATTATGCAGAATTAACAATTAACGGCACTACAGTAATTTCATCTTCAAACACTGTTACAAGTGAAATTTCAGGTATTGAAGGCTTAACATTAACCTTGAATGGTGTATCAAAAGCTGATGATTCAGGAACAATTAATCCCTCAACAGTAAAAGTTGAACAAGATACTGATGCGTTGTTAGAGGCTGCAAAGTCATTTGTTAATGCTTACAATGAAGCAATTGCAAATATTGATGATAATACAGCCTATGGTGATGCTTTGTATGGCGATTCAGCGTTAACTTCTTTAAGAACAAATTTAAGACGAACAGCTACTGCATCAATTGATGAAGGTACGATGAAATTGTTGTCAGATATCGGTATTACAACAGGTAAAGCTAACAATTCAACAAGTACAAGCACTGTTAATACATTACAAATTGATGAAGACAAGTTTAAAGAAGCATTATCAAAAAATCCAGAAGCTGTAAAAGAGTTACTTGTAGGAGACAACAAAGGAACAAGCACTTCTGGCGGTGTAATGAATAAACTTGAAAAAATTGTTGAAGATTCTTTGGATGTTTCGACTGGTTATTTTGATGCCAAGGCAAAATCCTTAAGTTCAAAGATAAAAACTCTTGAAAACTCAATCACATCAGCTCAAAGCAGAGTTGATGCATACCAAAAACGACTGGAAAAACAATTTAGCAATATGGAGCAAATTATATCTTCAATTCAGTCTTCATATAGCCAATTGAGCATATAGGTCGAAGGACTTATAGTAAACCACTTTTGATTGCGACTTCGATATCGAGGTCGCTTTCTTTTACGTAGCCTTTTAAAGTTGGCAAAATAATTTTTATAGTGTTATCTTCGGCTTTTTTATCAGTTTGCATAATTGCAATCATCTTTTTAGTCGGATAATTAAAATGCTTGTCTTCAAATCCGTATTTTTTCAGTAAATTTACAGCAATTTCTTTGTAATTTGCATCAATAAGCTTCAAATAATGAGCATAGTTGAACATAAAATACATGCCATAAGAAACTGCCATTCCGTGAGTAAATTTCTTGTAGTTTGTAATTTTTTCTAATGCATGAGCGTATGTGTGACCGAAGTTTAGAATTTTTCTTAATCCAGCTTCTTTTTCATCTTTAGAAACTACAGAAATTTTAAGTTCAATGCAAACTTTTACCACTTTTTCTAAAAATCTTAAATCTCTATCTAAGATTTTTTCATAATGTACAGCAAGAAAATCAAACAAACCATATTCAAAGACTGCTTCACAACTCTTTTCAATAAATGCATATTTTACAACCTCTGAAAGTCCGCTTTTGAATTGAAGTTCATCTAGTGTTTTTAAAAAATTCAAGTTAATATAAACAGATTGAGGTTGATAAAATGCACCTACTAAATTTTTGCCAAATTCAGTGTCTATCGCAACTTTTCCACCGACAGATGAATCAACTGCAGCAAGAAGGGTGGTAGGAACTTGTACAAATTTAATTCCGCGCATATAAGTTGATGCTACAAAACCAGTGATGTCACCAACTACACCACCACCAATGGCAATGATTGCACTTTTTCTATTTAATCCAAGTTTTGAACAGTATTTTAAAATCTTTTGATAGTTGCAAAAATTCTTTTCAACTTCGCCATCTTTTAGTACATAAACATTTTCTTTTGGAAAACCAAGTGTTTTGGCATAAAGTTTATGGACTTTTTCACTCATAACGACGAGGTATTTTGGATAGTCTAAATCGCTCAAAATTCGTCCCATAAGTTCATCAAGAGGGTTCGTATCCATATAAATTGGGTACGATTTGTTTTTTTCTTGAATCTCTACGTCAATTTTGTTAGGCATTTTCAGCTATCCTTTTTTGAATTTCCTCAATGATATTATATGGAGTTTTTCCATCTGTGTCAATAATTATGCTTGCTTTTTCGTAATTGTGTGCTCTTTTTGAAAGTATTTCTGATACCTTTTCTATACCAAATCCTTGTTGTAAAAGAGGTCTGTGCGTTTCAGTTTTTATTCTATCAAATAATGATTGCGCTGTCGCTCTTAGATAAATGGTTTTGCCATTGTTATTAAGGATTTCGCGATTTTTTTCTCGTTCAAATGCGCCACCGCCAAGTGAAATTATTTGATTATCTTTTTTACAAACTTTTTCGATTGTTTCAGTTTCTAAGTTTCTAAAATATTCCTCTGAATACTTTGCAAAAATGTCCGATATTTTCATTTTAGCGTTATATTCAATAAATTCATCAATATCAATTAACTCAAGCTCTGGTAAAGTTTCTTTTAATTTTTTACCAATCAAAGTCTTACCAGCGCCCATCATTCCAAGCAAAATAATGTTATTTTTCATAATTTTTTTTTATTTCATTTAAAGAGTCGCCACCGAATTTTTCTAGTAATTCGTCAACTAGAATCCACGCAATTCTTGCTTCTGCAACAACAGCACAAGCTGGAACAGCACAAGTGTCTGAACGTTCAAAGTGGGCTTCAGTTTGTTCTTTTTTGTATAAATCGACTGTTTTTAGAGGTGTTCTCATTGTTGGAATTGGCTTCATTACTGCTTTTACAATGATAGGTTCACCGTTTGTCATACCGCCTTCTATACCGCCAGCATTATTTGTTTTTCTATAAATTTTGTTGTCAGCAATGAAAACTTCATCGTGCATTTGACTGCCCATAAGTTCTGCAGCTTCTTCTCCTGCACCGATTTCAACCGATTTAACTGCTGGAATACTCATAATTGCTTGCGCAATTCTACCATCAATTTTTCTATCCCAGTGAACATGAGAGCCTAATCCGATGGGAAGGTTTCCGAAAATAACTTCAAATTTTCCACCTAAAGTGTCGCCGTTATTTTTTGCTTCGTCAATAGCTTCTTTCATCATATCTGTAGCAACATCGTCTGCACAACGCAATTCAGAATGTTCTGCAGATTCTTTCAATAATGTGTAGCTTTGTGGTAAAACTTCGGCTTTAACTTTACCAATTTGAGTTACATGTGAAAATCCGATAATATAAAATTCTTTTAAAATCTGTTTTGCAACTGCGCCAACTGCGACTTCAATGGCTGTTTGACGAGCGCTAGAACGTTCTAAAACATCTCTTAAATCTTCTAATTGATATTTTATTGCTCCTGCAAAATCAGCGTGTCCTGGACGAACTTTTGTGAAAGATTTTTCAGCAACAAGTTTTAAAATGTCACGATTTTTTAAATCAACTTCCTTTACGCTCATCGGAATGCGCCAGTTGTCAAAGTCTTTGTTCATAACTTCAAGACAAATTGGACCACCTGTTGTTTTGCCTAGTCTTACGCCTGACTTGATTTCGCATGTGTCAGATTCAATTTTCATACGTTTTCCACGTCCATAGCCAACTTGGCGACGTTTTAATTCTGTATTTATAAATTCTTCGCTAATCTTAAACCCAGCAGGTACGCCTTCAATAATTGCATTTAAACATTTACCGTGGCTTTCACCTGATGTTAAAAATCTAAACTTTTTCATCGTAAATCCTATTTAATTTTTACTTTTTATCAGCGTAACGTAAAAAGATTTGTTCTTTCGTTTGCATCATTTCTTCAATGATTACCCATTTGCCATTTGGTTGTTTTTGCCATATTTGGTAAGTTTTTAGCCAATAAGTGTCCTTCATTGGTTGACGTAGTGCGCTAACTTTTACACCATTTGCAACTTTTGTTGCTGTGATGTTTGTGTATCTATTTGTATATTTTCTTAGTTTTGCTGTTCCTTGGCTCAATTTCATTTGTTGAGCGTAAGTTTGCATATTAGTTGTTGCATTAACCGTTGTTCCATCAGGTTTTACAACTTGACGAATAATTTTAGCTCTTGGTGAATAATAGTTTAATAAGCTTGGGCTATATGTATTTGCTGCACTTACATATTGTTGGAACATACTTTTTGCTGTAGCCAAATCATCTGCAAATACTTGAGTTGATGAAATAACTAACATTAACAATACTAATAAAATTCTTTTCATTCTATATCCTTTGCGATAGTCCTAATCTTTCTTATATTCTAGCATAAACAGAATAAATAAAAAGCCCCGTTTTACTAACGGAGCTTTTTATTTTTATTACCATTTCTGGTTATTTTTTCAAGAAATCTGGGATTTCAATGTTTGAAAAACTTGGTAAGTTATTTTGTTGAGTTGGTTCTGGTGTTGATTTCTTAGGAGTATTGAATGCACCAGAGAAGAAATCAGCAGCGCTCAACGGTTTTGCTGTTTTTTCTGATTGTTGAATTGCACTGTGTGCTTTCATTTCAAAACCTGTAGCAATAACTGTAAGTTTTACTTCACCTTGCATATTTTCATCAATTACAGCACCGATAATTACAACAGCATCGTCTTGGACTGAGTCATTGATAATTGTTGATGCTCTAGTAACATCTTGTAATGTTAAGTCAGGACCACCTGTGATGTTAACAATAACACCTTTAGCGCCTTCAATAGATGTTTCAAGAAGTTTAGAGTCGATAGCTTTCTTAGCAGCTTCTTCAGCTCTACCTTCACCTTGACCATAACCAATACCCATTAATGCTGAGCCTGAAGCTTCCATTACAGAACGAACGTCAGCAAAGTCAACATTGATTAAACCAGGAATTGTGATGATATCAGTGATACCTTGAACACCTCTTAATAGAACTTCATCAACAACTGCAAATGATTCCATTAAGCTTAAATTTTTCTTTTCTTGGATAGCGCCTAACAAGTTATCATTCGGAATAACAATGATAGCATCAACCGCATCTCTTAATTTTTCGATACCTTGTGCAGCTTGGTTAGCTCTACGTTTACCTTCAAATTGGAATGGTTTTGTTACAACTGCGATTGTAAGAATTTTCATATCTTTAGCAATTCTAGCAACGATAGGAGCTGCACCTGTACCAGTACCGCCACCCATACCAGCAGTAACGAATACCATATCTGCACCATCAATAGCAGCAGTAATTTCTTCGCGAGCTTCTTCTGCAGCAGCTTCACCAACTTCAGGGTTTCCGCCAGCGCCTAATCCTTGAGTTTTTTCTTTTCCTAATCTGATTTTATTTTGTTCTGGAGCTGCACCATATTTTAAAACTTGAGCATCAGTGTTCATTAAATAGAAGTCTACCCCTGATAGACCACCCTTAATCATTCGGTTTACTGCGTTTCCGCCGCCACCGCCAACACCGATAACTTTAATCTTAGCTGGGCTAACTACATCTTGTGTATCATCTGCTCTGCTTGCACTGAAAAAATCTGCAGCTTTGTTAAAATTGTCCACGTTTATTCCTCTTTATTTTTCTTTCTCTTACTATGTAACATAAAAATAATATGTAGTAAAGAACTTTTTATGTTAATTATTATACAATTTTATCATTGTTTCAAGAGGTAAGTTTTTTTGTTAAGAAAACTTTACAAAAAAATTGAATAAAAAGGGCTTGTGTTACACAAGCCCTTAAATGGTTTACGCCTCTATAATGTAGTTTAATAGTGTTCTTACTCCAATACCTGTTGCTCCAGTGATAAATTCTTTTTGTGGTTTATCTAAAAATGCTGTTCCTGCAACATCTAAGTGTGCCCATTTTACACTGTCTGTTACGAAGTTTTGAAGGAATAAGCCTGCAGCTGATGTTCCTCCCCAACGAGCGCCAGAGTTTTTCATATCTGCAATTTCACTCTTTAAGCTATCAAAGTATTCTGGGTACATTGGCATTTCCCAGTATCTTTCGCCTGATTTTGCGCCAACTTGGATTAATCTACTTACTAAATCCTTGTTGTTGCCCATAATACCTGATGCATGTGTTCCTAAGGCTACCATACAAGCTCCAGTAAGCGTTGCAATGTCAATAACTTCATCAACATTAAGTTCGCAAGCGTAACAAAGTGCATCTGCCAATGTTACTCTACCTTCTGCATCTGTGTTATCGATTTCAATTGTTTTACCGTTTTTAGCTCTTAAAATGTCACCAGGTTTATAAGCATTTGGTCCAATCATATTTTCACAAGCTGCAATAATACCGTGGACTTCAATGTTTGGTGAAAATTCTTTTAACTTGCTCATTACACCCAAAATACAAGCTGCGCCAGACATATCATCTCTCATTGTTAACATTGATGATGCAGGTTTTAAATCCATTCCACCACTATCAAAGCACAAGCCTTTGCCGATTATAGCAATGCGTTTTGCTGGGTTTTTAGGTGCGTATTTCATGTGGATAAATTTAGGGTCTTGGTGGCTACCTCTTGCAACGGCAAGAAAAGCTCCCATTCCCATTTTTTCGCAATCTTTGCGGTCATAAATTTTTGTTTCTAAGCCCAAGCTTTTTGCGACTTCTGCTAATTTTGTTGGTGTTGCATATTCTGCAGGTTCGTTAGCGAGGTTTCTTGTAAATTCCATTGCTTCAGCTCTTTTTTGACCTTTTTCTATTTTTGCTTTATCAAGGTTTGTGTACAATGTTTCAATGTGGTGTTTCTTTTCTGTTCTATATTTGTCAAATGCGTAATCACCAATCATAGCACCCTCGGAAATCATATCAGCGTAATCAAAGTTTATGTCAGAAAAGTCTACTGCAACTGTTTTAGCTTTCATTTGTATCGCTTTTTTTATAGCTTTAGCTATTGCTTCTCTAATTTTGTTATTGTCTAAATCTTTTTCCTTACCTAAACCAACAACTAAAACTTTTCTTGCCGGAATTTTTCCATAACTTTGAAGAAGGTATGTTGTATTAAATTTACCTTCAAATTTGTCTTCGTCAATAGCGTATTTGTTGGCAATTTCATTGGAAGTTCTTTGACCTTCAAACATATTTACCATTAAAATATCGCATTCTTGATTTTTTACATCTGAAATAATTTTAATTTCCATATATTTTTCCTTTCTTTTTTATTTTGCTCTTATTTTAGCATTTTTTCTTAAGTAAATAAAACTATACATAAAACTATACAAATAATTATTATCATGTTAAAATTTAAGCAGTAGTAGTTAAATTTTTGAAAATATACGTAATGTAATTAACTTTTTAATATAAATACAACTTAATAAGGGGATTGCTCGGTAGGCTATATGTGCCGAGATTGCGTGTATTTGTAAAAAATAGAAAAGGTAAAGGTATTAAAGTATTATGGACTTTATTTTAGTAGTGGCGATTGTAATAGTCGTGCTTATGGCTGTTGTATTCACTGCTGTTTATGTTTCACAGCGTGCAAAATACAAGGCTTTGGAATTTGAATCAAAGAAAAAGCAAGAAGATTTAGCTGAAAAAGAAGAATTATTAGTTAAAGAAGCAATGATTAAAGCTAAAGATGCATTGCAAACCGAAAGAGAACAATTAAATGAAGAGGAAAGAGAGAGAAGACAAGAACTTTCTCGCCAAGAAGCTAAGTTAGCTCAAAGAGAAGATGCATTAGAAGATAAAATTCAAGATGCAACAGAAAGACAAGCTGCAGCTCAAAGAAAAATGGACGAGTTGTTAGAAAAAGAAGACTATTTAGCAGAATTAGTTCAAAAACAAACATCTGAACTTGAAAGAATTTCTGGTATGTCAGCTGAAGATGCTAAAAATATGTTGTTAGAACAACTTAAAAATGAT
>CALBKW010000072.1 GCA_937895785.1 uncultured Candidatus Melainabacteria bacterium
AATAAAAATTTATCCATTGTAAAACGCTTGTTCTTAATTAAATCGTAATTAAAAGTACTTTCTTTTTTATGATTTAACTCATTCTTGTTTTTTATTGGTTGATTTTTAGGATGAGTAACTTTGTATTCAATACTTTTCTTACGATAGAAAACTTCTGCACCACCATTTAGTTTATATACAACATCTTTTAGATTTTCTTCATCAAAAAGAGCTCTCCAGTACATTGTATGCAAATTTGGTGTTCCTTTTGAATGCTCTGAAAAATCTTTGTTGTATATCTTGAATAAAAATAGTTTTCCATCTTCAACAAGGCTGTTGATGTAGTTTTCAGGAATATTTACTGTTGAAATTTTATAACCTTGTTCTTCAACTTGCCTATAAAACTTACTAATATCTTGATATTCATTTGTGTTATCAAATTTGAAATTGAATTGAGCCCAATCTTGGTGTATTGAAAGTGATTTTTTATAAAAATCAATTAAATCTCTACAGAAATTTATATCAAAACCGGTTCCTTTCTTATGACAACCTTTTTTGTATTTACTTAAAAGTTCATCCGTTGGATTAAATTCTGTAATTCTAGACGCAGAAAAGAATACTTTTGGAAGCATTTTATTTGGTCCTGGTAATAATTTATATTCGATTTTATTATATGCACCCTCATCTTCTTTTGCTGGTTGAATATCTTTAAATATTTTATTATCTTTTTTATTCATTATTCCAAGATAATAATATCCATCTTTTTCAAACAAAGTACTTAAATTATTTTCTTCTTTATTTAAATCCCAACCATCTAATAGTGTTGGACAATTAAAGGTTAGTGGAAATTTTTCAATAGAATATGGTTTTTGAGTAACATAATTTCTTACTTTATTATAAATAGGAATTACTTCTGACAGAATTTCATAATTAAGAGCATTATAAAATAAATCATCAGTTTCGATACCTGTTGATTTTGGCATAAATGTTTTTATTAACATTTGTAGTTTTTTCATATTCTCAAGAAAATCTTTTATCAATGAAATACGCTCAGTATTACCTAATAAATTTTTATTGTTTTCTTCGTAGTTTTGAGTAAGAATTTCAGTGCATTGAGATTGAGAAGACTTAATATCTGCAATAATTTTTGAAAGATTTTCAACATAATATGCATAAAATTTATCATTAGCGGATGTGTCATATTTTGCAATTAGCGAATTTAGATGTGCTAAAGAATATTCTTTTGTTCTTTTTAATTCTTTATCTCTTTTTTCATTATATTTTTCTATGCTTTGTTTTGCACTTTTGGGATTTTGACTATTATAATCTTCTTCAAGTAAATGTGTGATGTAATTCCAATCTCCATAAACTTGTTGAGAAATATTAGTTAAATTATCTTGATTTATCCAAATTCTACTTAAGTCGTAATTTGAAAGATTTTTTATAGCTGAAACAAATTCTGTTTCTGTTGAACCATTATCAGTAGGTTCTATTACAAGTTTCAATTTCTCGTAATAGCTGTTAATTAACTCTATTAATTCGTTATCATCTTCTATTTTATCAAATTTAAACGATGCACTCGTGTTATCGCTCAAAATTTGTTTGTATAAAACTTTTAATTTTGGAAGCTTTTTATCAGGGTTTTGTTGATTATATAAATTTATAAATTCATTTATACCTTGAATTTTTTCGCCATTATCTAGAGATTTTCCACCGATTGCGTAATTATATATATCAATAGCATTTTGTGTTAAACATTCAGCGTAAACATCAATATTTGAAAACAGGTGTTCAATATCTATCCCAAGTTTAGATGACAAAGTTTTTCCTATAGTTGGAATTGTACTTTGTATCTTTTTGAAATTCTGCATGTTTTTGATAAATGTTGGTAAATTTTGGTTTATTAATCTGAAAGATATTGCAGTTGATTTACTTTCTTCAGAATACATATTTTGTCTGTTTTTGTAATAGCCAGTAAAATATGTTGTAAAATCTGAGAAAAGTTCTATTTCTTTTAATTTATCTTCGTTATTTTTGTAATGTTCTGGAAGATACTTTTTAACCATATCTTTTTCAAACAAACCTTTATAAAGCTCATTCTTTTTAAAACACTCTGATATTTTTTTACGTAAATTTTCTTGATTTTTTTCAAATTCTTTGTCTTCTGATTCTGAACGATTATTTGTTAGAAATAATTCATAATATCTTTGCAACAGTGGTTTGAAATCTATCGAATCAAAATTTTCTAGGCAATTATTAATGAAAATTTTATGAACTTCATCACAATATGTTTTTACTTTTTTGAATATTTCAGATTTCCTCTCATCAGAAACTAAAATATAATTTTCAAAATTTTCTTTTGTTTTTCCAATTGGTTGTAACTCAAATCTTACAGTTTTTGATAATCCATATAAATTGTGTAAGTCTGAATATAAATTTTTCATAATAATCCTTTCTTGTTTATTCATTTATATTACACCAAAAGTATAAAATAAGCATACGTCAAAAACGGACACGTTACTATAATAAAATATCACAAACCTTTCAATGATAGATCAATCGATGTTTTTACCTGTTCAAAATTGAACACAAACAGTTGATTTATGTCATTTCCTTTTTTGTATAACTTACTAATAGCGAAAAAAATTTCCTTTTAACAAACTTTTTACTTGATTTATTTACTTCTTATCATTTGCCGATATAAACTGCTTAAATAAAGCATTTTTATCTATCAAACTTGGTGGCTAACTACTCTTCAAGAAATAACAAAATAAAAAATAGAGGGGGGGATATTTTATTTGTTATATAATAATCAATAAGGAGCAAAAGTTATGACTCGTGGTGGCGCAAGACCTGGAGCAGGAAGACCTAAAACAGGAAAGACAACAACAAAAGCAACAATTTATATCAAAGACCGAGATTTGATTAATGGGTACGCAAATTCATTAAACATCTCTGTTAATGAGTTTATCCATAGAATCATAACAAACGAAAACTTCAAAGATTACATTAAATACCTAAAATAGTTCCGTGCCATTTTCGTGCCACTAAATTATCTAAAATCATATAAAAACATATAAAACCATCTAAGTTTTTAGTTTTAAATTATCCCCCAAAAACAACAATAGACTCATTTTTTATAAATTCATATAAAAATATGTAAAAGCTCCCAAATCCAGCTCTGATACGGCTTTAATATCTTCTAAGCGGTAGGTCATGAGTTCGAATCTCCTCCAGGGTAATTCTTTTAAAAGGTTCTGTGAATACAGAGCCTTTTTTGTTACTCTCGCAATTAAAACTTATAAATAAACGGCAAATTGCACGTATTTATAATAAAATATACTTGTATCACATCTCTAGGTAAAAAGGATTAAAATCATTATGAAATATAAAGTTAAAGTAACTGTTATTGATAAAAAGTTATACCCTGAATTACAACAAGAATACTGCGCAGACCCTAATTCTGGAAAGTGTCCTTGTTACAACGTTGGCGACGAATTTATTTTTGAACGTGAAGACGGCAAAGATGATTTTTGGCACATGGGATTAAATACTCTTGTAAAAACTGATTATGACAAAAATCAAATTGCAGGTGGTCCTAAAATGCCTCACTGCTCTGAAGCATGGGATGCGATTTCAAGATACATCTACACAGGACTTCAAGGTGGCTCAATCATGAAAGGCTGGATGAAAGAAGAAAATACAATGATAACTTGCTGTTCTGACGGAACTCGCCCTGTAATTTTTAAAATTGAAAGAATTGATTATTAGAAACGATAACAAGAAGGCGCCGAGGACAAAGTCCTCGGCGCCCTACATATTTTTAAATCTAAACCCATTCTTCAAATAGACTCTTTGAATAGTCCATATTTGGGTTTGAGTTAAATTTTTCCATTGCTTTTTCTAAACTTTTCAAAAAATCTGTTTTGTCTTTACAATTTCGCAATTCTTCCAAAGACAAAACTCCATCACCGTCTGAATCAGCTTGTCTTAGTTCATCTAAGTTTGCCATTGAATTTTTTGCGTTAATTTTTGCATCTAATTCCTTATCTGCGGAACTGACTATCAGCACTTTGCCGTTTTCGTCTTTCATTTTTGGTAATGGCAACATTATATAGCTAGAAGTATAGCTTTTATTAAATTCTATTCCAGATGTCATTTTAGTCTAATCTCCTCTCCTATAACTTCATGGTTACGCATGCTAAAGGTAAATAAATCCGTCAAAAATTGTATTTATTTTCGCAAAGCGCATGTTTTTGTTAACTTTCAGACACATTTATCAAAATCATGTCAATTTTAGGACGCATTTAGAGTTTATCTAATTAGGTTAGTTTAAATTAGGGAATACTGTGATTAATTTAATAGGTTTAAAAAACGTAGTTAAACCTGCTAAAACAATTCAATATAATTCAATCAATGGTTTTAAGTGTGTAAACTTTGCTCAAAAACCAGATACTTTTGAACGCTCTAATTTTGCTACCTCTCCAATTAGTTTCACAGGAAAATCTAACCGACTAAACGAATACAAAAAACTTACCGAGGATTTAAACAAAACCGCACAAACAGCTCAGGACTCTTTAGACAAGCAACTCGCAACTGAAGGCTGGAGTGGAAAAACCGCAGATGCAATAAGCATTCTTTGGAACTCTAAAAACAGAGCAACACTTGTTCAAGCAGATATTGATACTTACAAAAATCAAGTAACAGAGCTTGATGCTTCAATAAAATCAGACTCGTTCAACGACAAATTCAAAGATATGTTTGAGGTTGATTATAACCATTCAAATATTGTTAGATATAACAAAAAATCTCAACAATATGAAAACGCATTAACTTCTGATTGCATTGCTAAATATACTGAAGAAAAATTATCTAAAAATATTGAAATTTACAACAAAAATTCTGGAAAATTACAAGATTTAAACGAAACAAAAATAAACACATTTGCCCAATCAGGCAGTATTCCAACTTACAACCACGTTACAACTAAAGACGAGATTTTTGCAAATATAGAAAATTCTTTAGTTGAAATTTTAGGTGATAAAAAAGTTTTAGATACTATTTTATCAGCAAACGGCCTTGACAGCGAAAAAGCTAGCAAAGAAGACAAATACAAAATGTATGGTTATTTGTCTAACTTTATTGTAGAAACATCAAAGGCTTCTGCTCAAAAAAGCTTAAAAGGTCAAACTCTATCGCAAATCAAAGAAGATTGCGACAAGTCTTATGAAAAAGCATTTGGTACAAAAAACGACATTATAAAAAGGGTTGATAAATACAATGCCTCTCAAAAAGCTGGTGCTGCTTGCGTTGAATTTGTTGCAAACGTAGTTTTAAACACTCTTGGACCTGGTTCTGTATTAGGAAGTTGCATTTACAGCGCGGGTAAATCTATTGCCTTTGACATTGCAGACACAAAAACTAAAACTATCGACAGAGATTTAGATATAAAATCAATCGTTGTAAACGCAGGTTTAAGTGGTGCAAGCGGTATTGTAAATAGAATTATCGTAATCAAATATGCTGGTGAGGCTGCTGCAAAAATTTTGGGCGGAAAAACATCTCCAGATAATTTTGGTTCAAAACTTGTAAAATTTGTAGTCGATGAAATTATCAGCAAAGAAGGTGTAAAACTTCCTGCTTATGGCGTTGAAGAAATCGTCAAAGCCGTTGTTAAAAATATGGCTGGTATTCAAAAAGACAAAAATTCAGGCTTAACTCAAAAAGAATTAGAAAATTCTATGGTTGTTGTAACAAATGCGATGACTTATTTGGCTAGTGCAAAAGCTGAAGGCAAGTTAAACAATAAATCACAAAAAGAAATTGTTGCACAATTAAATGAACATATCACGACATCAATGAAAAATGACACTGAATTTTACAATTGGTTCAACAAAAATAAAGCATCTTTTGAACAAATTTTGAACCAAGTTGTAAAAAATGAACTTTCAAACAAATAAAAAGAGGAGAAATTACATTCCCCTCTTTTTTTAGTTATACGTTTCTGAATTTATTTCAATGGATATTTTTCTAGCACAAAAGCAATATCCTTATCCCCTCTACCAGAAAGGTTTACAAGGATTTTTTCATTTGGATTAGCTTGAGCTAATTTAAATGCATAAGCTACGGCATGAGAGCTTTCCAACGCAGGAATAATTCCTTCCAATCTTGAAAGTTCATAGAAGGCTGAAACAGCTTCTTTGTCGTTCACTGTTACGTAATTTACTCGTCCTGAATCGTGTAAGAAACAGTGTTTTGGACCTACTCCAGGGTAATCTAAACCGCTTGCTACAGAATATGCATTTGCTGGATTGCCTTCTTCATCTTGCAACAACAAGCACTTAAACCCATGCAAAATACCTTCTTTTCCGTAGGTAATACTTGCAGCATTTTCGCCTAATTTTTCACCTTTACCCATTGGTTCTACACCGTAAATTTTTACTGAGTCTTCGTTTAAAAAACCATTAAAAATACCGATTGCATTTGATCCGCCACCAACACAAGCTACTACGTGATTTGGCAAATCCCCCGTCATTTCAAGAATTTGTCTATGAGCTTCCTTACCAACAATTGTTTGAAAATGCTCTACAATCATTGGGAATGGGTGAGGTCCAACAACTGAACCAATCGCATAAAGAGCTGTTTCATATTCTTTTGAATAAGCAATAAATGCTTCATCCACAGCCTCTTTCAATGTCATAGTACCGCTTTTGACAGAAACAACGTTAGCACCTAAAATTTTCATTCTTTCAACATTTGGTTGAGCTTTTTGAATATCTACTTCGCCCATGTAAATGTCACATTCTAATCCTAATAGAGCTGCTGCTGTTGCAGTTGCTACACCATGTTGACCTGCGCCTGTTTCTGCAATAATTTTTTTCTTACCCATTTTCTTAGCAAGTAAAGCTTCACCTAAGCAATGGTTAATCTTGTGTGCACCTGTATGATTTAAATCTTCTCGTTTTAAATATATTTCTGCGCCATACTTTTCTGATAAATTTTTTGCAAAATAAACAGGGCTTGGACGACCAACATAATAATTTAATAAATCATTCAACTCTTTATTAAAAATAACATCGTTTTTTAACTTTTCAAAACATTCAGTAATTTTTTGAAATTCCTCTTTTAATCCATCAGGCAAAAATTGTCCGCCATAATTTCCAAAAAAGCCTTCTGCTGTTGGTAAAATATTATTGTTGTTTAAAATTGTATTTGTTTCCATGTTTAGAATCCTCCATAAAATGCTTTGCTATAACCGAATTTTTATCTTTGAGAATTTTAGAACCACGAGTAACTTTGCAAAGGCTTACATTAAGCTCTTTTACAATATCTCGCTGAGTTCTTCCTTCTGCCAACATAGACAAAATTCGCCATCGTTTTGACAAAGCGACCATCTCAGATTCTGAGAGCAATTCATTCAAAAAAGCAACGACTTCCTCGCTTGAATGAAGGTTTAATATAAAATTTGTAATTTCTTCAATGTTACTGTTCATAGTAACAAGATAATTTAAACTATTGTTTCTGTCAATAGTAACACAGTTAATTCGTTTACATTTATTAATATTTTCTAAATTAACAACATTCCCACCATAAACTCGATTACGTAACTCAAGGTTTCTTTGGAATAATATCGCGATTCCGAAACAAGTTCGGAATGACGAGTTTTAAGATTTTGTCACCGAATTACTTAACATATACAACCCTAAATTTATTTCAGGGTCTTAAAATGTAAGAACAAATTATTTTGAAATATCAAAAATACTCCTGACACGATTCGGACGCTGTGGGAGGTTTAACAACCACTCGTGGCTTGTCCACATTTGGCGTCGCACGTGAGAATAAAACATTTCAAAACATAAAAAATACCCCTGACACGATTCGAACGCTGTGGGAGGTTTAACGACCACTCGTGGCTTGTCCACATTTGGCGTCGCACGTGAGAATAAAACATTTTAAAACACAAAAAATACCCCTGACACGATTCGAACGCTGTGGGAGGTTTACCGACCACTTGTGGCCTGTCCACATTTGGCGTCGCACGTGAGAATAAAACATTTTAAAACACAAAAAATACCCCTGACACGATTCGAACGTGCGACGCCTTCCTTAGGACGGAAGCGCTCTATCCAGCTGAGCTACAGAGGCATTTTAATTATTATCTATTTAGTTATTTTACGCTCAGCTGGCTTTATTGCAGACAAGCTGCTGAGGTTTCGCTCGCGCTCACCTTGTGAGCTACAGAGGCATTTTAATTATTATCTATTTAGTTATTTTACGCTCAGCTGG
>CALBKW010000073.1 GCA_937895785.1 uncultured Candidatus Melainabacteria bacterium
TTTTTTCCTTTTATTTTTATTTCTTATTCTATATTCTATTTAAGGATTTTTTTATTTAAAAATTGCCATGTGAGTATTAATGCGTGCTTGGCATAAAAATATCGCGACAAACTTCGTTTGTCGCGCAACAATAAGCATTTATATCTCAAAACTATGTTCCATAATACTCAATTGCATCAAGGTCATTTTTCCAATTCATTGCATCTTGAATTTTTGCAATTGTTTCAGGAAAGTGTTGTTGCAAGTATTGTGCACGTACACCTAAAGACACTTTTCCATCAGAAAAAGTATTTGTGATTGCATTTGTTTCTGCGACTACTTCTGCTAATCCGCCCCATTTACCGCCATAATGACCTTTTGCTTGTGTAAAGTATGAAATGTGATTACGTTCTTCATCTGCGTGGTATTTATTAAATGTTTCACGTTCTTTTAGGTATGTTTCTCGGATATCTTTGTTTCCAGTAAACATTTTATTTTCACCTAAAAGTTTCTCTCTATAAGTTTTTTGTTTTTGAGCATCTTTTGCATGTCCTAATTCGTGCAAAAATACAAACAAATTATCCATTATGGAAACTTCTTTTGATACTGGAGAAAATCCAGCTTGATAAATGTTATCTGTACTTTCCATTTTACTAATATTTTCAACAGTTTCAAAAAGTTCTTCTCCAGGAACTTTTTTCATAAGGCTAATTAAACTTTTCTTATCGCCTTCAAATTTCTTTTCAAAATCAAGAGAAACTTCTCTGTTGTGGTGTAAATCTTTTACAGTAAGTTTTTTGTCATCTGTCGTAATGTCATATTTATAGCCATTTTTTGCTGAAATAAAGTGATTATCACTAACAACTTCAAAACTTTGAGAATTGCCCATCAAGATTTTGCCGTTTTTATCGGTAATTTTATAATCAATAATACGGTTACCTTGAGGATCGTCTTCGTACAAGAATTGAGTTCTTGTGCCATTTTCAGACTTCATATCTTTTTTTATTGTTTTAATACCTGTTTTTTCGTCAACTGTCGCTTTTACAACATCTTTTGTTTTACCGTTTGCGTAAGTATATTTTATATCATGCAAGCCTTCAACTTGAGATGGTGTCATTTTTTCTTCACGTAGCATTTTGCCGTTTTTATCGTTTTTAACGACTGTTTGTTCAAGAATATCATATTTCATTCTGTCATAGTTATAACGTTTTTTCACAGTTGTAACTGTATTGTTTCTGTAATCAACCTCTTTTTTGATATCGGGTTGTGAACTTCCAAAATCATACGTAGTTTTTGAGATTATTTCATTATTTTCAACGTCAAACTTAAATTTTCCTTTATAACTACAATCTAGGGTAAATTCTTTTTCAGGTTCATATTCATTTTGTATAAATTCTTTTGCTTCTACGCCTTGTGGTAATTTAGATATTGCATTTAAAACTTTTTCATTAAATTTATCATCTTTTAAATCTTTACCCATTCTATAAACAGCTTTCATACTAGACATAGGAAATTCAGTATTGTCTTTGAATGTATTTACAGTATCAAAATCTAAAACTTTTGTTGCACAAGAAATTTTGAAGTCATTAACTTCTTTTTCAGAAAATCTTGGTTTACCATCAGCAGTTTTCATGCCTGCAACAATTGCTACAAAATCGTTTTCTTCTTTCTTTTTAGTTTTTCTTGAAGAAATAAAAACATCTTGAATTGGATCATTCAAGTTTGCTAATGGTTTATTTATTTTTATTCCTGTAAAATTAATTTTTGGTAATCCAAAAGTTATTTTCGGGGTTTTCATTTTTCCTTATTTCCTAATGGTCTACGTTCCGTAGTATTCAATTGCTGCAATGTCATCTTTCCAATTCATTGCATCTCTAATTTTTGCAATTGTTTCTGGAAAATGTTGTTGTAAGTATTGTGCTCTTGAACCTAAGCAACTGATTTTGCCGTCTGTAAATGTATTTGTAACGGCATTTGTTTCTGCAACTACCTCTGCCAAGCCTCCTAATTCACCTTGATAGTGTCCTTTTGCTTGTATAAAATAGTCTACAATATTTCTTTCTTCGTCAGAATGGTATTTGTTAAATGTTTCACGTTCTTTGAAGAAAGTTTTTTGAATATCTTCATTGCTTGTATACATTCTGCCATCACCTACAAGTTTATTGAAAAATCCTTTTTGAGTTTGAGCATCTTTTGCATGTCCTAATTCGTGCAAGAATACAAACAAATCATCACCGATATTGATGTTTTTTGTAACTGGGTTAAAATATGATTCTAAAACATCTTTTTTACCAGTCATTTTCTTAATGCTATCAACTGTTTCAAATAATTCTTCTCCAGGAACTTTTTTCAACAAATTGATTAATTCGTCTTTGTTTCCTTTACATTTTTTCTTGAAGTTGATAGATGTTTCAGTATTGTGGTGTAAATCTTTTACTGTCAATTTCTCATCGTCAGTTGTAATATCATATTTGTAGCCATTTTTTGATGAAATAAAGTGATTTTTATCTACAACTTCAAAACTTTGAGAGTTAGACATCAAGATTTTGCCGTCTTTGTTTGTAATTTTATAATCTACAATACGGTTGCCTTGAGGATCATCTTCGTACAAGAATTGAGTTCTTGTGCCGTTTTCAGACTTCATATCTTTTTTTATTGTTTGAATGCCTGTTTTTTTATCAACAGTTGCTTTTGCAATCTGTTTTGTTTTTCCATTTGCAAAAGTATATTTAACGTCAAATGCACCTTTGATTTCAGACGGAGTTGTAACTTCTTCTCTAAGCATTTTGCCGTTTTTGTCATTTTTAACGACTTTTTGTTCAATTAAAACAAAATCATTTTCATCTCTGTCGAAATAACTTTTCTTTGTTGTTACAGTGTTATTTCTAAGGTCTTTTGTTTTAGATTTCATTGTAAATTCAGGCTCACCGTTTACATCGTCAAAACTTGTATCACGGCTTGTTTTTTCAATAATATCACCTGTTTTTGCATCAAATTTGTATGAATAACCTAGAGGGTGATTTTTGTTTACTGCATTATCTAGTTTACTCATATCCTTTTTTGATACTTGTAAAGAAAATTCTTTATTTGGTTCAAACTTATTTTGCTCAAAATGGTCTGGTTTTTGATTTGGCATTTTTGAAATTGCATCATTAACCTTGTCATAAAATTTATCGTCTTTTACATCACGACGCATTGCATGAACGCTTTTCATATCGTCCATGTTGAAATTTGTGTTATCCTTAAATGTTTTGATTGTATCGACATCAATACAATTTACTGACATTGCTAATTTGAAATCCGTAACTTCAGCCTCAGAAAATCTTTTGTTGCCGTTAGCATCTTTCATACTTGCAACTTCATTTGCTGCAATATCTATTGGACTTTGCTTTTTCTTTGAAAAAGTAAAAGTATCTCTAATTGGCTCATTCAAGTTTGCTAGAGGTTTATTTTTATCGTCTATTTTAGCTTTGAAGGTTGGAATTCCAATCTTTATTCCGCCGATTTCCATGGAAACTCCTTTATCTACACACATGACATTTAACGGAGATAAACATGAAAAATTGCCTAATTATGTAATTGTGTAAACTTTTTTGTAATATAAAATACCACCAACAATAGCAATTATAATATTTGGTATCCATGCTGCCAAGAATGGAGGTAACGTACCTGTTTCACCAAATGAAACAGACAAAGCCCTAAGTAAATAGTAGAAGAATATAATTAAAATACTAAATAAGAAACCTCTATTATATCTTACTCGAGGCGGTGTAATTGCAAGAGGAACACCAATTAAAACAAATACAATTGTTGTTATTGGTAATGCAATTTTATCGTGTAATTGAATAGCCAAAGATGCCTTTAATTCTTTGTCTATATCTCTATGAGTTGCAAGATATTTAACCAATTGGAAGAAATTTTGTTCTTGGGCTACATTTTTTTCCAATTCTTTTGTTAAATCCATACCAAATTGAGCAAGAGAATGTTCAAAAATTGTTGTATTCAAAACATTTCCGTTATCCGACACTGTATAAATAGCACCTTTATCAAATTCCCAACCCTCTGGAGATGTTGCACCCTGACGAGCTTGCAATACTTGGATAGTATCGTCCTTTGAAATATCAAGAACTGTAATATTATAAAGTGTATTATTTTCACAATGACCAACGTAGAATAAACGTCTTAAACCTTTTTCGCCAGATTCCTTAAAAACAAAATTTTGTTTTCCATTTGGAATATTTTTTTGTCCAAAAGCCCAAAGTGCTAAATTTTTCGACTGTTTTGTCGCCGCAGGTACGATTGTTTCGTTAATAAAGAAACTAAATAAAGACATTATTATTGCAAAAACGAAGACAGGCTTTGCTATACGTTCTAATCCAATACCGCAAGAGCGCATTACTGTAATTTCTGATGCTAAACTTAAACGGTTAAGAGTCATTACTGTTGATAACAACACACCCATCGGAATTGTCATTACAAAAACTGACGGTAAGTTCAAAATAATCATAATCAATGCAACTTTAAATGGAATACCATACATAGATATCTGCTTGATTAACGTGATGAATGTATCAGAAGCAAAAATAATCGCAGTAAAAACAAATACACCCATTAAAAACATTTCTATTACTTGTTTTAGAAGGTATTTATCTAATTGTTTTAATTTTTTAAATAGCTGGATTATTTTTCTCATAAATCTATTTTATTTTAAATATGATTATTAATCAAATTTTATTAAGAGTTTCAAACTTCAGCTTAAAATTTGACATTTTTTAAAAATAATGTTCTAATTTACTGAACGCCCCTGATTATGTGTTGCTCAATAAATTGGAAAGGTTTTTATGAGCAAATTTGTTGTGCCTAATATTTTTATTGCAGGGACAAAAGCTAAAGCTCAAGAAGTTAATGAAAATTTTGCTTCTATTCAAGATGAGCTTGAGAAAAAAGCTTCTAAAGAAGGTAACGAAAATCAGACCTTCTACGTTGCTAATGCAATTGAAGATTGTCAGGCAATATCTATGGGGCAAACACAAAATTTAATAGAAAAAGTTAAAACTGAAACGCTGGCGAAAATTGACATTGATAAATTATCTCTATTCGCCAATAGTGGCAACGTTAACGAAGACGGAATTGCGGATTTAATATCTTTTTCTGGAGCTGAATTAACTTTTTTAGTAGGTAACAATTATGAAAATTTAAAAGGAAATATTCAGGGTGAAAATGTAGAAATTTCAGAAATTGGAAATTTTAACTTGAGTGGTTTTGCAGATGGAATGTACAACATTTTTATAGATAAAAATGGCATAATTGATATTCTCTCTAATAACGTCTATATTCAACCTAAACAACCTACAATGGTTATGAACGATATATGGGTTAATACTTCAATAGTCCCTTGTTCAATAAAGCAATTCAATGGAACAGATTGCGTAAATTTTGAAAAATTATTTATCGGAAAAGTTAAAATTGCAAACTCACAAATTGAATCGGTTAGCACTTGTGCATATAGTTCAAGCGATGTCACTATCATTAATCAAATTCATTCAGCAAGGGTTATTGAAAGTTATGTTAATGGAACGAGTTGGTACAGAATTTGGTCTGATGGATGGTTAGAGCAAGGTGGAACATGCGGGAATATTAGTGTTGAATACGCAACTGGCAACATATCTTTCTTAAAACCATTTAAAGATGCTAACTATAGTCTAACAATGAGTGTACAAGTTAATCTTACTGATACAGATTGCTATGTAGTTTATGGTTCAGCAACAAAAAACGGATTTACTTGGAAACAACCCAAACACGGAGCTTACGCTCATTGGTACGCTTGTGGGATAAAAGAATAGGAGGATAAAATGGAAATAAAAGCTGTATTAAACAAACCTTATTCAAAAAGTGAAAAATTAAACTTTATTATTCAACAAAGCCATAATTTTGGATATAAAATTATTGAATCTGCTTACGCACTTGAGGCTTGGGGAAAAACAGAAAATGAAATTCAGAAAGATAAAAGTGAAATTCAAAAATTAGAAATACAACGACAATTAGAAGAACTTGATAAAAAAAGAATAAGGGCTGTATGTGAACCTTCAATGAAAACTAACAATCAAAGTTGGTTAGATTTTTATAACGAAGAAATTAAAAAGCTAAGAACTATGTTATAAAAAAGACGGAGCTTTCAGCTCCGCCTTTTTTGATTTTAATTTTTATATGGTCTTTTTCTAAATAACATATAAGTATTATCATTATATGATACAGTTTCAATCAAGTCGCATTGTTCTAAGAATATATCTTTTGTATCATCAAAAACTTTGAACAAACTTGCAAGAATCCTATCATTATGAACAGCCTCGAGAGTAGAGAACTGTTGCTTATATTGCGCTTTTTCTCCTAACGCTTGATTATCAGGTCCGTAAATAAGCATTACAACATATCTACCAGCTTCAACTTGGTCAACGTAAGTCTTTTTGATGAAATCATAATACCTTTGTGAAACATGATTATCACTTTGGATTATGTTCAACCAAACTTCATCTACATGTCCTTGTTCCATTGCTTGAATTTGATAATCATCATAAACAAGCTTGTTATAAGGCTTTCTAAACTCATGCATAGATTCAAATGACGGACATCTTGGAGATGTCGGTGTTTGATATATAAATGACACACTTGACGCAAAAGGTCTATAAACAATATCTCTATTATCCAAACCTCTTGATTGGAAATAACTATTTGCATCAATAATTGCATTTGTTTTTGTAATTATATAAGCTGGATCTTTGAATAAGTAATAAGTACTAAATCCAGTAAATATGATTAAAAATATTGCAACATGCCATTTTTTTAATTTTGATAACCCAACCGCAGCTAAAATCATTAGAATTGGAACAATAAAAATAACATATCTTGGTACAAAAACAATTACTCTAAGCATGCAAGATATCAAAATTATCAAATACGCAATTGTAATTGTAGCAAAGCCTAAATATAATTTTGCATCTTTTTCTTTAAATGCCCTTATTAATGCGCAAATAAAGTAAATTATTGGAACTACAACAGAAATAAAGAATAAGAAATCAATCATTACTGGCAAGTATTGAGTCCAAAACAACATTCCAACTTTTGCCCCGAAAAAGTTTTGAACATTACCAACAAAATTCACAAATTGAAAATTTGGTATATGGAACATTATAAACTTACTTCTTTGATAAGCATAATAAATAGCTATTGCAAAATATGGAACTAGTAAAATAAGTTGATAAACTCTATAAGTTAAGTATTCTCTTATTTTTTCTGTTTTTTCTTTTTGAGTTAAAAATAAATATAATGTGTAAGATATAACTTGACCTATATTAAAAACAATACCCCCGATTAATAAATACGGTATCAAAGTATTTGTTATTAATAGTTTTACCAAAGATTTTTTATCACTTTTTGCATCAAAATCAAGCAAGTAATTCATTGATAAAACAGCTAAAAACGTAACCATCATGTACATTCTGACTTCAATTGAATAATAAATCATCAATGGACTTACAGCTACCAAAATCGCCGAAATTACGCCTGCAACTTTATCATCTTTGTACATTTTTTTAGCAACAATATAAGTTAGTGGAATCGTAGCTACACCAAAGATTACAGATGAAAAACGAAGTAAAACTTCTGACGTACCAAATATTTTTAGCCAAAAATGTAAGAAATAGAAGTAAAATGGTGTATGTTGAAAGTCTTTTGTGAACAAAAAGTTATCAATTCCAAAAGGAAACTGTTGAATTGCAACTAGAATTGAATGACCTTCATCATACCACATCGGGCAATTTGATATTGCAACCCTCAACTCTAATCCAAATAATGTTATCAAGCCTATTAATATTGGCACATAGTATTTTCTAAATTTTTCCATAATACACAAATTATATGATTAAAAAAATTATTTATCAATTAAAATATTAATTAAAAATGAAGTTTTTAGACATTGTTAAAAAGAGAGTTAAAATAATAATATGATAAACTTTGATAACTTAACAAATTACTCACAAGAAATTATTTCATCAGCAAGCGCATTGATGAATGCAAAACACAACACTCAAATTGAACCAGAACACATTATGATGGCAATGATTCAAGATAACGGCATTTCAAGGGATTACCTTACTGAATTAAAACTTTTAAATCAAAATTTTATTAACGCTGTTACTAAAGCAATCACAGATTTTCCAACAGTAAGTGGGGTTCAAAACACACAACAACTGTTTATGTCAAATAACACTGTTGCGTTACTTGATTTGGCAGAAGAAGCTTCAAAAGAATTGAAAGATGATTTTATTTCTATTGAAGATATCCTCCTTGCTATGACTCGACTTGAAAATAGCAATATTAAAAAGTTGTTGAATGACAGTAGAGTTACTTCCAACTCAGTTCTTAACGCAATGAAGAAAATAAGAGGTAATAAAAAAGTGGATAATAAAAATGCAGAAGAAAATATGAAAGCGTTGGAAAAATATTCAACCGACCTTACAGAACTTGCTAGAAAAGGCAAATTAGACCCTGTAATCGGTCGTGATGAAGAAATCCGACGTATTATACAAGTTTTAAACAGACGTACTAAAAACAACCCTGTTCTAATTGGTGAACCTGGAGTTGGTAAAACTGCAATTATTGAAGGTTTAGCTCAACGTATGGTTAGAGGCGATGTTCCTGAAAGCTTAAAAAATGATAAGTTAATTTCATTAGACTTAGGAGCATTGGTTGCTGGTGCTAAATTTAGAGGTGAATTTGAAGAACGTTTAAAGGCCGTCTTGAAAGAAGTTGAAGAATCAGACGGACATATTGTAATGTTTATTGATGAACTTCATACCGTGGTTGGAGCAGGCGCAACTGAAGGTTCAATGGATGCTGGTAACTTGTTAAAACCTATGTTAGCAAGAGGTGTTTTAAGAACAATCGGTGCAACCACAATTAACGAATATAGAAAATACATTGAAAAAGATCCTGCTTTAGAAAGACGTTTCCAACCTGTTATGGTTAACGAACCGTCAGTTGAAGATACAATCAGTATTCTACGTGGTTTAAAGGAAAAATATGAAGTTCACCATGGTGTAAGAATACTTGATAGTGCATTAATTCAAGCCGCAAAATTATCTGATAGGTACATTACAGACCGTTTCTTACCAGATAAAGCCATTGACTTAATTGATGAAGCTGCATCATCTCTTCGTATTGAAATTGATTCAATGCCTGAAGAAATAGATATTATGGCTCGTCAAAAAGTTCAACTTGAAATTGAACGCGAAGCTTTGAAAAAAGAAGACACCAACCCCGATTGTGAAAGAAAAATTCTTGAAATTTCACAAGAAATTAGCGATTTGGAATCAAAAATCGGTGTTTTAAAAGAACAATGGAACAAAGAAAAGGCTACAATTCAAGGCGAAGCTTCAATTAAAGAAGAAATTGAACAAGTTAAACTTGAAATTGAAAAAGCTGAACGCAATACCGATTTACAGAAAGCTGCTGAATTAAAGTATGGCAAGTTGATGGAGTTACAAAAGAAACTTGAAGACATCCAAGGAACTGATAGGAAAGCTAATCAATTGCTAAAAGAAGAAATTGATGGTGACGACAT
>CALBKW010000074.1 GCA_937895785.1 uncultured Candidatus Melainabacteria bacterium
GATAACCAGGAGTTTCTACGTTCGCGATATTAGCACCAATTGCGCGCTGTCTTTCTAAAAGACCGTTCATCGCTAGATGTGAGATATTAGATGTTCTATTTGAAATAAGATCCATTTTTACCTCCTATACCATACTTACCAAAATTTCAAAATCTGTTGATTTTTCATCTGATTTTAAAAGTTCTAACCTTGCAAATTGTTCTTCTAATGTTTGTTGACAAACATATAGACCAATTCCATTACCGTCTGATTTTGTCGTAAATCCATCTTTAAAGATTTCTTTTTGCTTTTCTTCTGGAATCATTGCACCATTGTTTGAAATTACAATTGATACAAAATCCTCTTTAATTGTTGTAGTTACAGTCACTTTACCTTTGTTTTCAATGGCTTCAATTGCATTTTTAATTATATTTACCATTGCCGCCAAAAATTTTGACTCATCCGCAAAAATTGAACTGTCATTATCTTCAAATTTTGTTTCAAATTCAATTTCTTTACCGTTTGCATAAACTTTTGATAAAAGAACCGCTTTTTCAACAATTTCTTTAACGTTGTAGACTTGTAAATCTTTATTATCCAATGATTTCAAGTCCATCAATGCACTACTTGCAATTTTAATTGCTGTTTTGATACAGGTTAAAGCATTTGTGCAATCCGCATTGTCATTACGTTCGCAATGTTTTTCAATAATATTCACATATAAATCGCAAATAGAAAGTTGATTTCTGATCTCGTGAACCACGTATCTTGATTTAGAATTTATAAATTCTAATCTTTTTGCCAAATCGTCACTTTTTGACAGAGCATCTTTTTCCATATCCACAAGCATTGCTTCTTGCGTTGTTTCATTCATTAAATCTACAATCTTTCTGATAGAAGAATTCATTAAGGCATTATCACGTCTATCAGGTTTATATTGTTCTTTGTAAGCTGAAATATCTTGAGTACAATTATCTTCAATAATTTCAAAAGAATCTCTTAATGTTACAGAGTTGTGCAATAAATAATATCCTGCAAAATGTTCAACATCTTCTGTATCATAGTCATAAATAAAACTTGCACCGTATCTGCCTGTTAAGACATACAAGAATTGAGTGTTTTCCCAAATTTCATTTTTTAATAATGCTGACCCTTTTGATAAATTGATAACATCAACACTTGTATATTCAAGGCGTTTTAATAAGCCTTCAAATTCTTTTTCGTTTTCAAAACGATACATTACCAAACCTTTTTCTTGTACATTTTCAAACAATGGTTCAAGAAGCGAGCGAACTATCCCCTTTATTGATTTTTCGCTACAAGGTTTGTTCTCTTGAATATATATTAAATCTTTTAATCTATTTTTTCCTTGAATATATTTTACCATTTCACACACACATGATTTTTTCTTAAAGTAATGGAAGTCGTGCGTTTCAGTTGACTGTATAACACGACTTCCTTTATTAATTTTGAAAGGAGTATCTTGTTATACTGCTGTTGCTAAAGATGCATTTGACATTCTAGCTTGGCTTTTACTTTTGAAGCCATGATTGATTGCATATAGAACAGCTTGAGTTCTGTCGTTAACTTGCAATTTTTGGAAGATGTTGTTTACGTGAGTTTTTACAGTTGTTTCAGAAATGAACAATTGTTGAGCAACACCTTTGTATGTAATACCTTGAGTTAACAAGTCCAAAACTTCTTCTTCTCTTTGAGTCAAATCTGATAGGTAATTTGATTCTTGAGCTTGTTGTTGAGCGATTGCTTCTTCCTTGAAAGATTTTTGGAAGTAATCAAAGAATCTTGCAGTTAAGATTGCTGGCATATAAACTCTACCGTTTGCAACTTCTTCGATTGCATCGATTAATTTGCTTGATGCCATAGTTTTTAATACATAACCTTTAGCACCTAATTTCATAGCTCTGAAGATTAAATCCGCATCATCATAAGCGCTTAATGCTAAAATTTTTGTGCCTAAGCCTAAAGATTCAATTTCTTGAATTGCTTGTAAGCCATCTTTTTCAGGCATGTTCATATCCATTAAAACAACATCAGGTTTATGTTTTTTCACTAAACTAATACCAACATTTGCACTTGTTGATGCTGCAACGATATTGAAAGAGCTTTCCATACTTAAAAGTTCTTTAATACCAGTTAAGTGATCACGATTGTCATCGATTAACATAACTCTTGCTTGTTTGTTGAATTGTCTCATTTGTTCCCCCAAATTCTTTTATATGTCCCTAATTCATTTTTTCGTTTTCTACACTGTTTATACTACATCTTTTTTATGGTGCTAACATCAACAAAAAGATTTAAAAAACGGTGGACTTAGGTCTATAAATCGACCTAGACCAAAAGATCAACAAATGGCTGAAACGCATGTGGCACATGCATTTCAAAAAATACATCATTAAAATGAGTAGGATTTTTTACTCCTACACAAAGTGTAAACCGTTTAGAGGGTTAATAAATAAAGTATTTATACGATGTAAAGCCAAATAAAAAGATTAAAACTTCATCATTTGCAAGATAATCAATTGCTTCTCTATGCCCTTTTTCCTTTAAAAACTTAAATTTTACAGAAGTTTTTGGATTTTCTTTTAAGGCTTTAACCATTCTTTTAGCCTTAGAAATTGGCACTCTATCATCATCTTCAGCGTGAATTATTAAAAATTTTCCAGTTATATTTTTTGTATCTGTAACTTCCCCTGCAGAGCTGTCAATTACAGCCTTTGAAAATAATTTTGGATTTTTATCCATAATATGATAGCAAGCATTTCCACCCTCTTCTACGCCAATCAAATACACATTTCCTTGGGGAATATCATATTCATCTATTTTAGCTCTTACAAGCTCTGCTAACATCGCTGATGGGATAAATCCATCTTCGTCTTCATACCAACCATTTTTAACTTGTGGAAATAAAAACAAAACTTTTTTATTATTCATTTTTACGTGTTTCATTATTGAATAAATCACAGGCGATGTTAATTGTTTTACATTATCCTCACCAAATGTTGATTTACCTTGTACGAAAACAATCATTACGGGCTCTTCATCTTTTCTATTATTAAAAAATCGTTCACAATAATCTAATCCCCCTCCACGTTGAGCAGGAAAGTAATCTTGTTTAACTCCTAGATGCTTAACCAGGTTTGCATAAGGATTTTCGTGTGGAGCCGAAACTCCTGACAAGTTTACGAAAAAAAATATTATCAATAAAAGTATAATTCTCTGTTTCATAAATATATTATACAAGAAAAAATAATAAAAAAGGCGCGACGTTTAAAACGTCGCGCCTTTTCACTTATTTATATTAGTATGCATAGAAACTCTTAGTAAATTTTACATTCTTATTTCCAGTTTTTACGATACTAGATTTTGTTGAATTTTTCATTTCTGAAATTTCATCTTCTTGAGCAGCAAAACCTCTTGGTGAGAATCTTCTTTGGAATGAAGTATTAATACTTTCTCCGAATTTTCTTTTATTTACGTCATCGCTATAGTTTGAAGAAACTCTATCATTATTTTGGTTTACGCCATTATTTTGATTTTCTGTTGGGTTTGGATTTACAACAGGTCTATTTGGATTTTCTTCAGGTAATATTGTTGGTCTGTCAATTACAATCGGTCTGTCAGGATTTTCAATTGGCAAGATTGTTGCTTTATCTGCAAATCTTTCTTCATAATTTCCACCAATAAATGATTTATAAACACTAGAATCTGCTGTTGCAATTTCTCTTGGATTATAATTACCTTCCACTAATGATGTTATTAAATTTGAAACCCCATATACATTATTTGTTGTTAAATCCTTACCTATAATTGTGTTAATAATTAAAGAATTTTTAGCTTTTCCTATATTTACATTTCCCTTGATAACTGAAAGGTTTGTATTATTTCCGTAATCTCTTCCGTAATTACCGATTATATTTTCAAAATAGTTACTATCAAATTTTGTTCTATCATAATCTGTTACTGATTTTTTATCTGTTAAACTTGGAATGTACTTATTTCCTTCCTCTCTGGAGTTTGCTATTACTAAATTTCTAGCTTTTGTAACATTTAAGTCGCCACCGATTTTTACCCCTGTAAGATGAACATCTGAATTTGTATCAATGTTTACATCTTTGCCAGTAACTAATGTTCCATTCTCAATTATTGTATTTTTTAAATTTATATTATTTGTTGATTTTAATTTTGAATTTTTAATAACTAGATTTTCAACTGTATCATTATCATTGTATGCTGTGCCAGTTACAGTTTTCACATCAACATCAGTACCATTTTCTAATGTTGCATTATTTAGGAAACCGTATCTGCCTTTTGCATTAACTTTGTTTAATTTTGCATTGCCTAATTTCAAATCTTTTGTTGCTGTTAATGTTGAGTTTGAAACTTCGCCATTTGCAACTTGAATATCGTTATTCGCTTTAAACACAGAATTTGAAACTTTTGCACCGTTTGCATAAACATTGCTTTCTGCATTTATATTTGCATTTTCAATTTTTGAACTGTTAGCGTTAACGTTATTACCAGCAATCATTAAAGCATCATTGATATTTGTATTGTTTGCATTAATGCTGTCACCAGCAACAAGTGTTGAATCTTCTACAGTGTAAGTTTTTCTACTATCTGTTCTTTTTAAAGTAATATTATTTGTCGCTTGAACATTTGCTTTAGTTACGTTTGTATCAGTAAATGTAATGTCTGCAGCTGCAGCTCTGATTGTTTTAAATTGACTTGATTTTACATCAATATTATTTTTTGCTTTAACTTCAGAAACAAAGTCACTAGTTGCTTTAACGTTATCTAGGTTAACATCAGATACATTTGCAATTAAATCAATATTGTTTACAATTGAATTTCTCATATCAATTCTATCTGCAGAAATTTTAACTGTATCTGAAGTATTCACGTTATCCAGACTTACTAATCCTTCTGTTGTTTTTGTGGTTGTTGCAATCGTATCAGCAATTGTTGAAGTTGTCACTTCTGGAGCTACTTCATCTACATTAAAGTGACCTTTTGTAGCAACTCCAAAATAACTTCTTTCGTCAACAACAAATTCATCAGCTTCTTTTTTAGATACTGTAGTTGTTGTTTCTTGCTTTGTATATGAAGTTGTTTTTGTTCCAGATGAAGCAACATTCAACTTATTAAATGAAGAGTTCGCAACTTTAACGTTTGCACCTTTAATATCAACATCGTTAGCATTTACATTGTCTAATGAAACATTACCTCTACCAGCAACTAAATCATAATTAGATTTTGTTGTAGTAGTTGTTGTTTCGGTTTTACTGAAAACTTCACCGTTTGCAACTCTGTGAGGAACATCACCTGTAAAGAAACATTTTACTCTGTCCCAGAAGTTTGCCCAATTTGAAATATTACCTAAATCGAATTTTTCTTCTTCAGAAACTGTGTTTGAAGCAACAACTTCATTTGTAACATTCTTAGCTACATTTCTATCCATAGCATCAATTGTTGTTTTACCACCAAGTTCAGTATTTTTTACTGTAACATCGCCTCTTGATACAATAGAAATTTTGCCTGTTGATTTATCTTTAACAGCAATAATAGAATCATTTACGCTAATGTTGCCATTATCAATTAAATTATTTTTATTAACTACTGCATTAAAGTTAGAAGAATTTTTTGTATCATTAACAGCATAGAAAGTTACACCGTCAGCAGTTACAAGTCTAATGTCTTTTGCAATAATATCAGTACTTTTCATATCAATATTGTTTGATACAATATTCAAATCTTTAGCAATTTGGAATACAGGACGGCTTGTCGCCCAAGTGCCACCTTTAAAAATTATAGATGCATTACTTCCATTATCAATTAAATGTAATTTATCATTTTCCATAACTGCTTGGTGAGTTGTTACGGTAAGAGCGTTTGCATTAACATAAGCGCCGTTTTCAAAAATTATACCGTTTGGATTAGAAATAATAAGTCTACCATTTTCAGCATTTATAGTCCCTGCAAATTGAGAAAGTCCCATTCCTGTAACACGGTTTAATGAAGTTTGCCCTTCTGACATAATAAAATCTAATGTTTGTCTTGGAGCAACATTCAAATCTGACCAATTTAAAACACTGTTTGTTTGAGTGTTTGTAATTGTTGCATTTGTCAAATCTGTATCAACTCTCGCTCCAACTACACTTTCTAAATTTGCACCGTATTTTCCGTTAACTTTTTCCAATACGTTACCGTTGGTAACTTCCATTGCTGCTACGGGCAATACTACATCAGCAGTTGCTAATGCAAGAATAAGTAATGCTAAAACTTTCTTTGCACTAAAAACAGTTTTCATAATAAATTATAATTCCTTCCTTCTACCAAGTCTTTGGGGTTAATTCCAAGTAATATGTTTATATTATCATAAAATATTAAAATGCGCAATAGGGTACATATTGTTACCTATCCGGAATTTTGTTACAAATCTAAACATAGATTTTATATAATACGTGTCTGTGCTAAACTTTTGATACAGAAGGTGAATTAGGGATATGAATATTAAATTTTCAATCGTGGGGGCGTTATGCGCAATCCTGTGTGTCGCTCCAGCCTTTGGTGCTAACCTTATTAGTCCAAATGACCCCGCGGTAATCAACAAAGACAATCAAATACAGTTAAAAGACTCTTTCATTGAAGAAAAAGTTGTTAAACCAGTCGAAGACGGAACTAGAATGAAAGATGCTATAGATAAAAAACAACAAGAACAAGAGGATAAGGCTCGCCTTGAGGCAAATTTGACTTATAACCCTGAATTTGTATTAAAAAAAGTTACATTTCAAGGTAATACAAAAATCTCTACTAGGCAATTAAATAAATTAGCTGAAGACATTATTGGCAAAGATATTCATCTTGAAGATGTTATGGAGTTAACGATAAAAATAAGTCGTTATTACCAAAAGAAGGGGTATATAACTTCTTATGCATACTTACCAGCTCAAGAAATTGAAGATGGTAATGTTGTCATTGCTATTAAAGAAAGTAAAATTGTATCAAAAGAAGTAGAAGGTAACCGTTGGGAACGAATTTGGTATTTCAATAACGTTGCAACATACGGACTAGCCAAAGACAAAGTTTTTAATGCTCGTGATTTGCAAGGTGCAATGAAAAATATGAATAATGCACCTCACATGAGGGTTTCTGCAGCTATTTCCAAAAATGAAGAACACGATACAGAAATTAAACTTCACGTACAAGATAGATTACCCCTTACACTAAATTTAGCTTGGGATGATTATGGACGGAATTACACTGGTCGTCAAAGATTTACGAGCGTTTTAGGATTTGAAAACTTCCTTGGGTTTGGTGATAAAATTTATGGTGGTTCAATCCTTTCAAAAGATTCGACTGGTGCAGTTGCAGGTTATTCTATTCCAATCTCAAAATGGGGAACAAGATTATCATTTGATTATTCATACTCTGATGTCACACTCGGTGGACCTTATAGAAGTTTAGGCATTACAGGTAACGCATCTAGCTATTCTTTAAGAATTACTCAACCTATTAAAAATACGGCAACTCAAGACATTGCAGCATACGTTTCATTTGATGCAATAAATTCAACATCAAAAAGTAATTTATTCCGAGAAAATTTATCAGATTACAAATTAAGAGTTTTGAGAACTGGTATTAACAGTATGTTCGATGATTCAAAAGGTAGAACTATTGCAAATATTGGCGTTGATATCGGTACAAGTGGACTAGGTGCAAGTGAAAACATAAAAAATGGTCAACAAAGTACTTTTTATAAAGTTGTAGCAAGCCTTGCCAGAGTTCAAAGGTTGCCTAAAAAATGCTTAGGTATCATAAGAATTAATGGACAATATTCACCGCAAGCACTTTATTCTGCAGAGCAAATGTACTTAGGTGGCGTATATTCAATCAGAGGATACCAGCCTAGTGAACTACTTGGTGATTATGGTGTTGCAGGCTCATTTGAATTAAGAACCCCCGTTCCAGGTTTGGAAAAAATATTACCAAACAAAGTAAAACATTGGTCAAATAATGTTAAGCTAGCAGTATTCTACGATTGGGGTTACGTGAAAGAACACAACCACCTGTATGGGTATCCATCAAATTTCTTACATAGCGTAGGTATCGGCACTTATATTAACCTAACTGATGCCATATACGTTCAAGTTGGCGTTGGTGTACCACTTGGTAAAAAATATTATAATGAAGAAAGAGCAAGAATGTATTTCGCAATTAATACTGATATAGATAAGATTTTATTAAAACCAAAAGAAAGACTGTAAACATATTAAATATATAAAATATCATTGGTTTAGGGACTTTAATCTCTAAACCTTTTTATTGTTTGTAACAGTTTTGTAACAAAAGACTAAATATCCTAAAGTTTACCCAAAATCCTGCCGTAAATAAAAACATAAGATTAGGATAAACGGGGTATCGTCAATGAGAAAAGTATTAGTAGTATTAATGTTCATAATGTTTTTAGGAGTTAACCAAGCTCAAGCTGCTAACGTTTCTAAATACTCTGATGATTACAAAGTTCAAGCTGCTTTAAAAGTTTTAGAAAACATCGGTTCTAATGATGTATTCGCAAGATTAGACAAAAACCAAGTAAAAATTATGTTCTATGATTTAACAATGATTGATTACTCATACGCTAATCACTACGCAGTAGCTTCAACTGATGAAAACGGTGAAAACTTCATCTTAATCAATTCAAAATTCCAAAATTCTCCAAAAGAAGCAGTTGCTTGCTTAATCGCTCACGAGAGTGTTCACGTTTTACCACAAGCAACAATGGCAGAAGAAGTACAAGCAACAACAGTAGAAGCACAAACTTGGTTAAAAGTTAGAGCAAACGTAACAAACACAAACGATAAATTAGTTCAAAGAGAAATGAAATTAGCTGACAACTACGAAGCAGATAACAACAGAATCGCTCAAGCAATCGCATCAAACTCTTTCTACCAAGCTCAATTAGCTAAATAATTTAAATTAACAACATAAAAAAAAAGACCTTCTGTTGAAGGTCTTTTTTAATTGGTGGAGGATAGGAGATTCGAACTCCTGACCCCCTGCGTGCAAAGCAGGTGCTCTACCAGCTGAGCTAATCCCCCGCATTGGGTTATGTAATTATTATACATACTAAAAATTATTTGTAAATACCTATTTTAAAATTTCGCTTAATAATTCGTCAAAAAAGTAATTTAATCTTGCTTTATCTTCACGATACCAATAACCCACAAGTGCCTCAAATGCTGTAGCTTGTCGATATTCATTCTGATTGTTACGTCTTGCAACTGGCACTTCCATGTTTCTTGCTCGACGTTTTAAATCTTGTTCTTCTTCTGTTAATTCTATATCAATTATCTCAAGCATGCTTGCTTGAAATGATGATTTAACTTTATCTGTAGTAGATTTATGTAAATCTTTTGGCTTAACACATTTTTCTATCAAATGTTCTCTTACGAACAACTCCCAAACCGCATCACCTAAGTGAGCATAGTTCCTTAAATTTATTTCTTGCATTTATTTCCTCTTTTTATATTTATCTTATCACAATTTTATCTTTTATATTGTATAATATATCTATAAATTATAAATATTGAAAGGAAAGCTATGAA
>CALBKW010000075.1 GCA_937895785.1 uncultured Candidatus Melainabacteria bacterium
ATTCGGTGCAATCTCTGTTGTTGACGGAAAATCTCATATAGATACTGAAAAATGTAAAAAATGTAAAATGTGTATGAGTGCTTGTCCTTATGGTGCAATTGTTCAAACAACAGTTCCTTGTGAAGCCGCTTGTCCAGTTGGAGCAATATCTAAAGACGAAACAGGTTATGCCAGCATAGATTTTGATAAATGTATTAGTTGTGGTAGATGTATTGCCTCATGCCCATTTGGTGCTGTACACGAAAAGAGTCAAATTATTGATATCTTAAAGCAAATCAAAGATGGTAAAAAAGTTATTGCAATGGTAGCTCCTTCAATTGCTGGTCAATTTAAAGGTAGTATTTATCAAATTAAGACAGCAATGCTAAAAGCTGGGTTTACTGATGTTTATGAAGTGGCTCAAGGTGCAGATATTACAGCAAACAACGAAGCTAAAGAATTTGTGGAAAGAATGGAACGTGGTGATAAGTTCATGACAACTTCTTGTTGTGCTGGTTACAATCAATTTGTTAAGAAACACTTACCAGAAATTAAACCTTTTGTTTCTGATACAAAAACTCCATTGTACTACACTGCAGAAATAGTTAAAAAAGAAATTCCAGATGCAATTACAGTATTCTTAAGCCCTTGTGTTGCAAAGAGAGCTGAAGGCTACGATAACGAAAATGTAAATTACGTAATGAGCTTTGAAGAATTAGGTTCTTTGTTCACAGCAAGAAATATTAACGTAGAAGAATGCGAAGAAACAAAATATGTTAAAGAAAGCTCAAAACAAGCTAGAAACTTTGGTCTTTCAGGTGGTGTAGCTGAATCAGTTAAAAAATCATTAAGAGATGAAGATTCAATCAAACCACATGTTATCAATGGTTTAAACAAAGATACAATCAAAGAATTGAAGAAATTTGCAAAAGATGGAGAATGTTGTGACGGTTGCAATATGGTAGAAGTTATGTGTTGCGAAGGCGGTTGTATTGCTGGCAACGCAACAATGAACCCTGTTAGAACTGCAAAGAAAATGATTGATACTTTGGCTGCTCAATCAGAAGATATCAAAAAAATATAAAAGAGTTTATAAAGATATATACATACTAATGGTCTTTATAATAAGGCGCACGCTCTGATGAGCGTGCGCCACTCTTTTAGTTTATTTATTAATTTGGTTTACAATTTCAATAAGAGCATTGAGAGCTGGTTCATTCAAATCTTTTGTTAGAGTCATCAATGTTCTTAGCTTTTTATTATCGTTGAGGTCTTTAGCGAGTTTTAAAACTTCTTTATTTTGATAGTATTCTTGCATTGGAGAACCTTCATAGTCCATAAGGTCATCCAAAGTGCATTCTAAAACAGTTGCTATTTTTTGTAAAATTTGAACTGTCGGGTTTGTATTTGCGCCAGAAAAAAGTTTATCTACTGTTACCAATGGAATGCCTGATTTTTCAGAGATTTTTCGGTTAGTAAGACATTTTTCTTTTTTCTTTATATTTAACTTTTGGGCGCTAAATTTTGGCATTTTTCAATCCTGCAAAACAACTTATCACGTTAAAGTTCAACATAATTACACTTTTGTTACGTCGTCTAAATCACCTTAAATCTAGTATAACACAAAGCTGTAAAAATATAAAAACAAATTAAATTGTATTTAGTTCTTATATTACCACCACTAAAAAGCTTTATTTGTAGGGCTTTTAATTTTGAAGCTTGTTATTTTTTTATCAACTCAACAAAAGTGTAAATGTGTTGAGTAAAAAATAGCTTAAAATATGAAAACGGTAGCAATAAGAGATAAGAAAATAATAGAAAAAATTAAAAAAGAGTATGAAA
>CALBKW010000076.1 GCA_937895785.1 uncultured Candidatus Melainabacteria bacterium
CTTAAATTTAATAGCTTTAGCAATTTTATTTTTTGTTGTAAGAAAATTAAAATACTGTTTTGACGGGCTAATTTTTGCCTCATATATAATTTTATATTCAATAGTTCGCTTGATAATTGAATCAATGCGACTTGATAGCGCCCTAAACGTTGGTTCAACACACATTGCAACAATCGCAAGTGTGGTAATGATAGTTATTGCTGTGGGATTTATCACTTACAAAGTGGTTAAAAAATAGCTTTTATCTTTTTTCAAATGAGATTTCCCAACCGTCGTTGCCATTGTTTGAAGAAGCTAGTTCTTGCACTTCGTCTTCTGTTTTTTTAGGCATTTCGTCTTGAGGTTCGTCGTCTTCAGTTTTTGGTGGATTGATTGGTAATCTGAAACCAAATGTAGAGCCTTCACCAACCTTAGATTGAACGAAAACTTGACCTTGGTGGTGTTTTTCAACGGAAATCTTAACTAAGTGTAAACCAAGCCCTGTGCCTTTGATAGTGTGAGTGTTGTTTTCAACGCGGAAGAATCTATCAAAAACTTTATCCAAATATTCAGGCGCAATACCTTGTCCTTGGTCTTCTACGCTAACTTCAACGTAATCGCCAACTCTAGCGCGTTCAGCTCTGATTTTAATACGTTTGCCGTCTGGGGAATATTTAATCGCATTAGAAACAATGTTTGCAATAACACGTCTAATGCTGTCTTTGTTGAATGGAATTTCTGGTAAATCAGGTTCTTTCATAACCGAAATCGTCAAATTATGTTCAGTTGCAAGAACCTTCATTTCATCAACTACGTCTTCAATTACAGGCATAATGTCTTGTTTTGTCTTTTCTAACTTAACGTTTTGTGATTCGTAACGTGAAAAATCAAGAATATCGTTAACCATACGGTTAAGACGGATAATTTCTTGGTTCATTACGCCGATAAATTCTTTCTGTGTATTGAAATCGAAGTCATTGCCGTAGTTATAAAGCGTATCAATGTAGCTTCTAAGAACTGTTACTGGAGTTCTTAATTCGTGAGAAACGTTTGAAATGAAGTGAGAACGCAAATTATCCATTTCAATTTCTTTTGTAACGTCGATTAATACGATAATGTAGCCCACATAATCTCTGTTTACAGAGAACATCGGTGACATTACAGCTTTTATAACTCGTTGATTTACTTCAATGTTAAACGCTAGAGGGCGTTGTTCCATAACGTCTAGCGGTGTGTCTTTAAATTGTTCAATTCTATCTTTGAAACAAAGTTCACCGTTTGTATCGCAATATTGTTGGATTTTAGTTTTTAGAATTTCGCTCGGAGTTACATCAAGTAATTGTTGAGCGTGTTCATTCACTAAAATGACGTTGTCGTAGTTGTCACAAACAACAACACCGTTTGCAATACAAGCAAGGACTGCTTCTAATTTATTTTTTTCTAAAGTTAATTGTCCAATATTTTGTTCTTCAAATTGGTGAAGTTTTGTTGACATGTCATTAAACGCATCAAAAAGTTGTTTAACTTCTTTTGTCATGCCTTGAGATTCAACCTTAACTCCGAAAGTTCCAGATGAAATCTTTTTAACCCCGTCTTGAAGAACCTTTAATTCTTTAGTTGAAAGAATTGTTTGAGCAAGCATTACAAGCACGATTAAGCCCCAAGTTAAGGCAAATACCATAATTAAAGAGGTTGTTGTTGTGTCTGTAATGGCAGAAATAATAGTTCCAGAAAGACCAACTATAACTGAACCAACATTTTTAGATTCAATGCCGTTTTTAAGTTGCATAGGTGAGCTTACAACGATTTTTGCGTGGTTAGCTCTATTTGAGTAGTCTTCTTTACTTGAATATATAGTCTTTCCGTCTTGAGCTTTAAATTCAATAAATGCGATATCATCGTTGCTGCCTAAAATTGACAATGAATGAGAGCGCAAAGTGTCATATTTGCTAAGTTCTGGGATATCTTTTGTGATTTCGACAGATTCAATCGCAAGAGTTTTAGATATAATTTGACCGAAGTTTTTATATCCAACATCTAAATTTTTATGGATTTTAGAAACGGCAAAGCATGTAAGGCAAACCATTACTATCGTTGTTGATAGTAGCCCCAATACAATTAGACGATTTTGTGTAGTCTTAAAAAGACCGTTAATCCCATTAATCATATAAAAATTATACCATGTAATAACATTATGAGCAAATTTATTAATATTTTCCATGCCAAAAATAAAGTTGACTTTCAAAATAAATTTATTAATAAGATTGTATGATGGAAATATTGAATAAATTATTAAAACTGAATAAAAAGAAGAAATCCAAACCGTCTGTTTACGACCAAATTGACAACTTGTTTGATGATTTGACTGTTGATGAATTATCAATCAAGGTTGGAAGCGACTTGGTAGACTTTGCTGAAGAATTGTGTAATCGTATTACACAACTACGTGACGATATAGCAGACGAATGTGGCTATATTATCCCACCAGTAAGGATTTTAGATGATACAAGTATGCAAGAAAATCAATTCTGTATATTTGTTCGTAATAATCCTTGCAGAGTCGGCTATACTATACCAACGCTGGATTATGCTTGTGAAGAGATAATCAATGAACTTAGAGATGTATGTTTTGAGCATATTGATGTGGTCTTTTCAACTGCTCTTACTGAAAAGTACATAGAACGTGCATCAAGAAACAACGGCGGTTTGGTTTACTTTGTAACTCATTTTTTGCCTGTAACTGGTATAAAATATGTGCTTACAAACCTGATTAAAAACGGAAAATCAATTAAAGATATTGATAATGTTTTTGCACAAATTTGTGAGCAAGCCTCAAAAGATAGAGATACTTGCTATTTACGTAATCCTAAAATCGTGTTTGAACGTGTAAACGCAGAAATTAAATAGCTTCTTCGTCGTTAGAAGGTTCTGTTGGTAGGATAGCTGTAGGCTCGTCATCGTCAGTAATACCTTTATCAACTTCAAGGATTCTTGCAAGAGTTTTTGCATCGCCTTTAAGTTTAAAGTATTCTGCAAATTTTGGTGTAGTTTTGATATTAAAAGAACGACCATTCTTGTCTTTGTGACGAGAAATTAATCCCATATCCAAAAGTTCTTTAACGTGTTCATAAGCGTTTGCACCTCTAATTTCCTTCAAATAAGATTGTCGGATAGGTTCTTTTAGAGCTATAACTGTTAAGGTTCTTAATGCTGCTGGTTTTAAATCAACAGGGCAAAGCTTTTCAACGATGTCCATGTGTTCTTCTTTTACTTGTAGAATATAACCGTTTTCATCGTCAATTTCAAGCGCACCTTCGCGTGAAGAATAGTCCATGATTAACTCAAGCATCGCTTCTTCAATGCTGTCGTTATCAGTTTCTAATATTTCTGCTATCTCACTTGTTTGTAGGGCTTTACCTGTTGTGAATAAAACCGCTTCAATTCTTGCTTTTAGCTTTTCCATTACGCTTTCACCACATATAAGTCTGAGTAAAATTCATCTTGCTCAAGGTCGCATTTGCCTTCTGCTGTCAAGAATAACAAGGCAATAAACGCTGTAACCTTACTCATACCGATTGATACAAGTTCGTGAAGTTCTACTTTTTCCTCTTTGTTAAATATTTTTTCTAATTTAGCTTGAATTGCTTGAACAGAGTTTTCAATAAATTCTTCGTGAGCTAAATTTACGATGTCTTCTGCTGACAAGTTTGCATAGTTACGAACACGTCTTTTTGCACGTTCGTGTGCTTGTTTTAGAGATTGTTTTTTCTCTAACATTTCATAAAACTCTAATTGTCTAATCAAGTCTTTCAAGGTAACAGTACGGTTACGATTGATTTTTACGCTTGTACGACGTTGCAAAACCTCGTTAAATGAGATTACATTGTTTGTTGGAGGTTCGTAATTGTCGATAATTTCGTCATCTGTCAATTCGTAATCGTCTTGATTTTCGTCTTCAAAATCAAAAATATCGTTACCTTCAAGTACGTTTGATTTAAGTCTTAAAAGAATTGATGCAAATAAGAAAGTTTTGCCTGTAGCTCTAAGATTTTGGGCTTTCATTTCAAAAAGGTGGGCAAGGTATTTGTCGGTAACATCAACGATGTCAATGTTCCAAGGGTCAATTTTGCCCGATTTTGCCATTTGAACTAAGATTTCAATACCTTCCGATTGAAACGATTTTTCTTGTTCTAAATTTTCTAATTTGAATGCTTCTGTCATATTACTAATCTCTTAATTTAACACCTGTTACTTTAGTGATACCTTTTTCTTTTTGTGTAACACCAATTGTCCTATTAGCTGATTCTATCATAGGTTTTCTGTGACTAACTACTATAAACTGCGTATTTTTTGATTGAGATTGGATTAAATTTGCCAATTTTTCAACGTTGATACCGTCTAAACTTTGGTCAACTTCATCAAATGCATAGAATGGAGCTGGTAAATATTTTTGGATAGCGAATACAAATGCAAGTGCAGTGATTGATTTTTCGCCACCTGACATACTTTCAAGACGTTGAAGCTTTTTGTCACGAGGTTGAACATTCATTGATAAACCACCTTCAAACGGTTCTTCTGGTTTTTCAAGAACTAATGTACCTTCACCTTCAGCAAGGTTTGCAAAAGCTTCTTTGAAGTGAATATTTAAATTGTTAAAGGTCTTCATAAATGCTTCCTTCTTCAATTGTTCGTATCCACTCATTCTGTCTAAAATTTCTTTTCTTTCTTTTGAAAGTGTTTCAATTTGTTCTTTCATTTCAGCTTGACGCGCAGAAACTCTTTCAAAATCGCTAATTGCACGCATGTTAACGTCACCAAGTTCGTCCATACGTTTTTGCAATCTTTGAATTTTTGCGTTAATTTCTTCAATTGAAATAGTTGATGGCTCAAGTTCATTGATATTAACGCCAGATTCTTCAAGAACTTGTTTTGCTGAATCTAATTGAGGTTCAAGTTCTCGTCTGCGAGCTTTGAACGATTCGATTTGTTCACCAATTTTTTCAATATCAGATTCTTTTAAGTGTTTAGATTTTTCTAAATCTAAAAGTTCACTATTGATTTTGTCACGTTCAGCTTGAAGCTCTTTCAATTTTTCTGAAATTTCTTCAATTAGAACATTCAATTGAGCCAATTCTTCTTCTACAACTTTAATTTCATCTTTTAAACGAATTTTGTCTTCTGCATAGCCTTTGTTTTTCTTTTCAGCTTCTTTAATGTCGTTATGACGAGTGCCAATAACGGTTTCGTTAAATGAAATTTCCTTGTCTGCAACTGTAATATCGTTCATTGCAAGCATTTTGTCGTGATTTAAGCGTTTGATGTTGTCTTCAAATTCTGCTGTTTTTTCTTTTAATGCCTTAAGTGCATCATTATCTAATAACTTTTCAACCTCTTCAATTTCAGCTTGAATGTCTAAAATAGCAGTGTTTAATTCAACATCTTTTTCTTCTAATTTGTCTAATTTTGCTGAAATTTTGTCTATGTTTGGTGATTCTGTTTTAATGTAGTTGCGACCTTCTTCAATTCTAGCATCAGTTTCTTCGCCTTCTTTTAGTAATTGACGTAAGTCGGCTTTTGATTCAGACAAGGCTGTTGTTGTTTCCGAATAATCGTGACGAACTTTTGTAAGTTTGTCTTCAATTTCAATTCTTTCTTGTTCTAATTTAGCGTATCTTTGTTTTAATTCTGATTGTTTAATTTTTCTAGTTCTGAATCATCATTTTGACTAAATTTTGGACCTGTTTTTCTAGCTTTACCACCTGTGATAGAACCCGTTTTTTCGTAGATTTCACCACCAAGTGTAACCATACGGTATTTACCCATTAGTTTGCGGGCTACGTTTTCGTTTTCAACAACAAGAGTTTCGCCAACTGCGTAGAAGAACGCATCTAAATAAATATCGTTAAAGTCAATCAAGTTGATTGCAAAATCAATTACACCTTTTTCTTTTGGCAAGTTTAAACTTGTTGGAGCTTTTCTAATTTTGTTTAATGGAATGAAGGTTGCACGACCAGCACCGCTTGATTTCAAAAGTTCAATTGCGCTTGAGGCAACGTATTCGTTTTCTACTACGATATGTTCCATTCTGCCACCGATAGCAGTTTCAAGGGCTAAGGCATATTCTTTATCAACCTTACCTAATTTTACTAATGGTGCGTGAACACCTTTTACGTTTGAGTTTATAACGTATTCAACAGCGTAATTAGACGATGCTCTTTGAACTTCTTTTTGTGCATCAAGAGTTGTAATCTTTTTGTACAAAGCGTTTATGTCAAAGTTTGTTTCTTCTAAATCGTTTTTGTTTGTTGTTATGTCGTTCATCAACTTAGTTTGAACGATTTTTAAATCTTCTAATTCTTTAGTTAAATTTTCAACTTCAAGTTGAAGCTTGTCTTTGTTCGTATCAAATTCAGCCTTGAATTTTTCTAATCTTTCAAGTTCTAATTTTGCATTATCAAGCTTTTCTCGCAAGTTCTTCAAGTCATTTTCTAGCGGTACTTTTTCTTGAAGTAATTTGTTTGCTTCTTCTTGTAACTTTTCCTTTTTATCACGCAAAGACTTGCTACGTTCGATGTATTGGTCTGCAGTTTGGTTTAGACCAGTCATTTCTTCAAGAACCTTGTTTAAATTAGCTTGATTTTCATCAATTTCTTTGTCTAAAATCTTAATTTCA
>CALBKW010000077.1 GCA_937895785.1 uncultured Candidatus Melainabacteria bacterium
GAAATCAAGTATGTTGATTCAGATGGAGGAGATTCTGCAAAAATTGTTGCGTTTATGAATGTAAAATGTAATAATCCTATTCAAGCTTTGTACAAAGACGTAGAAAAAATTAAAGGTATAACTTCTATTTCAATAAGAGAGGCAGATGAATAGTCAATCTCAAAAAAAAACTAAAAAGAAACCTAATCCTCTTTTTGAGGGTGATAGATGGGATTATTTAAAGACATTTTTAACCACATTGTTTATTGTGGTTATGTTCGGCATTTTTAATATTTTTTATATGATTCACAATATTTTTAACGATAATGTGAAAAGCCGATATAACGTAGATGCAGCATTTGAATCTTATTTAGTAGATGTTTTAATTGACCAAAATATTGATTTATCAAAAAGATATCCTAAAAATTACGCTACAAATATGCGTTTAGGTATTTTATATAGCTACAAACGTGATTATACAAATGCTGAAAGAGAATTTAAAAACTCTGTTGAAAAGGCTGTTGCATACGATTATACTCCAAGTTATCAATTGGCAAAATTGTACGTAAAAATTAATCGTTTGCAAGATGCACAAGATATTATGGATAACATTGGAGAACGTCCAAATAAAAGGTTGATTAACTTTAAAGGTGATATCTATAATAAACTAGGCGAAGCTTATTATAATCAAGGCTATTACGCTCTTTCTATGGTCAAATATGAAAAAGCGATGTCTTATTACCAAATAATAAGTAAGAAAAAATTAAAAGAAACGAAAGGCATGTATATAGTTTCATGCATAGCTCTTGCAGATAATTATGTGCAAGTTGGTAAAATTGATGATGCAATCTTATCTTTAGAAAAGGCATATGAACTTGAACCTAAAAACATAACTTTAAATTATAAATTAGGTTTATTATATTCAGACAATGATGTCCAAAAAGCTTACAAGTTACTAACGTTTGTCAATAATGAAGACCCTGAAATCATGAATTACGATTTGTATTTTGATTTGATAAACAAAATAGCGGACCTAGAGGCAGAAAATGGCAGACCTACGGAGGCTGAATTATACAGAAAAAAAGCACTGCAATACCAAAAATTTGTTAAAAATAACTTGCTTTATGATAAAGATTTGTTCTTTGATGTGATGAAATTAGATGTAAATAACGATATTGCCGCACAAGAACATATTATAAATTTGCAATTTAGATTACAAAATAATTCGAGTTTAGATATTTCAAATTTGTATGTAAAAGCTGTGTTTAAAGACGGTGACAAAATTTTTCAAACCTCAACACAACAACTTTATGATGAAACAAGAGTTTTTAAAGCTGGTGTAACAACTCCGCCTATTTCAATTAGTGCATCTGAACCTTATAGTAAGGATTATAGACCTGACCAAGACTGGGTTGTTCAAGTATATGCGTATAAATATCCAAAATACAGAGTTTTAATTTTTGAAAAACAGTTGAAAAAGCCTAATTTGACTCCTTAAAAATTTGCATTTGACAGTTTTTACAATCAAATTTCAATTTGTATTTTTGATTTTTTTCATCAATCAAATACAAGTTAATAGGTCTTTTGCATAAATTAAATGCATATTTCAAGCAATGTTTTGTTGTCATTAACGGCTTTTCTTTTGTCGATAATCCACTTTCAAGAGATTTTTCTGTAATTTTGCAATTACATTTTTCGTAAAATCTTTTTGCATATTCATTGTGTACATTTCCTCTGAAGTCAATTTCTTTTTCAGGATAATCAGTATATTTTAGAGGTTTTTGTTCTATTTTTTTATAATTTTTAATACGTTCATCCATTAATTTATTAAATAAATCTCTTCGCAAATTATTGATTTGAGAAACTGGTAGAAATGGAAGATTTGTTGCATTTATCGCGATTTTTTCGCAGAAAAAATCGCTCTCACCTGTTTTTTGAAGTTGGCGAGTTAATGTTTCTTCCATTTTTTCTCTATTTTTTGCGGTTTCTGTTGATTGGATTAATATTGAAGCCTTATTGTTATCTTCATCAATAGCCTCAATTTTGTTTTCTAAAACAGTTATTTTCACTGCAATTTGGCGTTTTGTTTTTGATGTTTTTAATTGTTTTTCAAATTCTACATCAGAATTTCGGTAAACAATTAAGCCCTTTTTAATTCCCATCATTTTGTTTGGATAAATTTTGTTCCCTTCAACTTTATTTACTAAACATCCTGTTCCGTTGAAATATAAGCCGTCTTGAGCGTGTAAATTGTTGTTTTTAATTACAAAATAATTTTTACCAACTTCTTCTATTTTTCCAATTTTTTCACCGATTGATTTTGGTGTGTCAAAGTTGAATATTTTTTGACGACCTTCTAAAAAATAATCTGTAAAACCCCTATTGAAGGATTTTGAAACATTAGGCTCAAAGTCTAAAAAGACTTTTCCTGAAGAAGTTTTCTCACCAATTTTATCAAGTTTTTGTCGATAATATGCAACTACATTTTTGATATAGTTTTCGTCTTTTAAACGTCCTTCAATTTTAAAAGATGATACACCTATTTTTGCAAGTTCGTTGATGTGTTCTGATGCGTTAAAGTCTTTTAAACTCAATAAATGTTTTTCTTTTGCTAAAATGTTGCCTTTATCATCAACAAGTGAATATTTTTTTCTGCAAGGTTGTGCGCATTCGCCTCTGTTTGCCGAACGACCACCTATTGAATAGCTCAAATAACATTGTCCGCTGTAACTTACGCATAATGCTCCATGGATGAAGGTTTCAATTTCGCATGATGTATTTTTGCAAATTTCTTCAATTTCTTTTAAAGATAATTCTCTTGCTAAAATTACTCGCTCAATACCAAGTTTGTCAAAGAATTGAGCTTTTTCTAAAGTTCTGTTGTTACATTGAGTGCTTGCATAAAGTTGAATTGGCGGAAGTTTTCCTTCTAACGCAAGCTCCAAAATGCCCATATCTTGAACAATTACACCATCGACATTTATTTTATACAGTGCTTCAATTAATTTTTGAGCTTCTATAATTTCATAATCGTCTAAAATGGTGTTTATTGTGCAATAAACACGAACATAAAATTTGTGTGCATAATTAACAACTTCTTGAATATCCTTTAAGCTATTTCCAGCCGAAGAACGAGCCCCAAAAGATTTTGCGCCAATGTAAATTGCATCAGCGCCGTAATTTATAGCACTAATTGCACATTCTTTATTTTGAGCTGGAGCAAGTAATTCTAGTTTCATTATAGTGTGCTTTCAAAGTATTCAATAGTTTTCTTTAAACCGTCTTCTAGTTTGATTGTAGGTTCGTAATTCAATTCTTTTCTTGCTAAAGTCAAATCAGGACGACGTTTTACAGGATCATCTGAAGGAAGTGGCTTATAAACAATCTTAGAATTAGAATTTGTAAGTTTGATAACTTGTTCAGCCAATTCTTTGATTGTAAATTCACCGTCGTTACCAACATTAACTGGTCCGTGAAAACCATCTTTGTTCATCAATGCCATCATTCCTCTAACTAAATCATCGACATAGCAGAAGGAACGTGTTTGAGAACCGTCACCGTAAATAGTTATATCTTGGTTTTTTAGGGCTTGAATGATAAAGTTTGAAACAACTCTTCCGTCATTTTCAGCCATTCTTGGACCATAAGTATTAAAAATGCGAATAATTTTTATATCAATATTATGTTGACGGTGATAGTCCATCATTAGAGTTTCTGCAACACGTTTACCCTCATCATAGCAACTTCTTATGCCGATTGGGTTAACGTTTCCCCAGTATTCTTCTTTTTGAGGGTGCATTAATGGGTCGCCGTAAACTTCACTTGTAGAGGCTTGTAATATCTTCGCCTTAGTACGTTTTGCAATGCCAAGCATGTTAGTTACACCCAAAACGCTAGTTTTTATTGTTTTTATGGCATTAAATTGATAGTGTACTGGGCTTGCTGGACAAGCAAGGTTATAAATTTCATCAGCTTCAAGTCTGATAGGTTCAATAATGTCGTGGCGGATTAGTTCAAAATGTTTGTCGCCAATAAGGTGCTCAACATTCTTTTTTGAACCAGTGAAAAAGTTGTCTAAACATGTAACATAGTTGCCTTGTTCTATAAGTTTTTCACAAAGGTGTGAGCCGATAAAACCTGCACCACCTGTAACTAATATTGTTTTTGCCATATTTTAAACCTCGTATTTAGATTTTATCATAAATAAATGAGTAATAAAGATATTTAATCGGCTATTTGTTTGATGTGATTTATAAAAAAAACATTTACTATCATTATGTAGATTTGAAGGTTAAAAATAAGAAAATACAATATGAATAAAGTTGCTATATTTGCGCATTATGACAAGAAAAACATAATTGATGATTACGTTATTTTTTATGTAAAAGAATTACAAAAAATAGCGAGGGATGTTATTTTTGTTTCCTGTTGTGATTTACCAGAAGAAGAATTAAATAAACTAGATTGTTATAAATTAGTTCAAAAGCACAATGAATATGATTTTGGGTCGTATAAAAGAGGCTTTAATTTTGCGAAAGAAAAAAATCTTTTAAAAGATTGCGAGGAACTAATTTTTGTAAATGATAGTTGTTATGGACCTTTTAAACCATTAGAAAAAATTTTTAATCAAATGTCCGTAACCGACTGTGATTTTTGGGGGTTAACCAAAAACAGAATTGGATTTAAAAAATTAAAAAATGGCAAAGTAAAAGATGTTTATTGCCCGCACATTCAATCATATTTTCTAGTTTTAAGACAAAGTGCATTCAATTCAAAGTCTTTTGAGGACTTTATCAACTCTGTTGAATATCAAGAAAATAAAAATGATATTATTTTAAAATATGAAATTGGACTTACAAAAACTCTTGAAAAGGCAGGTTTTAAATCTGATTTTGCAATAAAAGATTTTTATAAAAAGAATAATCCAACAATCTTTAAATGGCGTAAATTGTATGAGGAAACAGATTTTCCGTTTGTAAAATGCTCAGTTTTAAGACTTCAAAACTATCTGCACACAACAATCGAAGGATGGAAAGAACTGTTTACTTCGGAACAGATTTTAATGATTGAAAAAAATTTAAAATATACTTCACGTGTAAAACCAATAAGGCATAGAGCGCCAAGATTTTTGAAAGAATTTGTTATGAATGTAATTCCTAAAGGCACTTCTAAACGTGCTGCAATTGCACGAAAATTGTTAGTTTGGTTTCCTGTATTTATTGATTAATCATCAAATAGTGGAGATTCCTTAGGGTTTATGCCAACAAGTTTTTTTATAGCTCTGATTGCAACAACATAGTAAAATTTAAAACGTTTTGTTGCAGTTAAAAAGGCAGTGCTTAAAAAGAATGGCAAAAATTTTATGCCAAGTTTTTGTGTTCTCCAAACGTCAAGATACGCCTCTAAATTGACACTTCGGAATTTAGTTTTCTTTCGCCTAAAAAGGTAACTGTTTTTGTGTTGTCGCCATTTTGTAAGTTTTTCACTTATGTAATATGTCTTGTTGTTGAATGCAATGTGAATGAATATCCACCAATCTAAAAGAGCATCTATAGGGGTATCTAACGGACATTTATCTAATGCCTCTTTTTTTATCATTACAGCGGAAAACGTTAAGATAAAATTTTCAATATTCAAATCGTAAAAAATATTTTTAGGAAAACTTAGTTTTGAAATTCTTTTTCGATTTTTGTCTAAATTATTTTTTACCGCCAAAATGGCTTTTTCATCTCCAAATTCTTCAACATCGTTAAAGATGATGCCAATTTCAGGATTATTTTTAATAGTGTCAAGCCTTTTTTCAAGTGCGTTTTCAACCCATAAATCATCGCTTTCTAAGAAAGCAATCCATTCTCCCTTTACATATTTTAAACCAGTTTTTACGGCTTGAACAAGTCCTTTGTTTCTGTCATGACAAATTAATTTTATACGTTTGTCGTCACAAAATGACTTAATGACTTCAACGGAATTGTCGCAAGATGCATCGTCAACGACAATGAGTTCCCAGTCGGTGTAAGTTTGATTTAGAACAGATTTAATCGTTTCTGCAATATATTCTTCGTAATTGTAGCTTGTTGTAATTATTGAAATCATAGCTGTTTAAAATATTTTTATTGTATTACCATGAGTATTTTACCATGCTGATTTATAAACTAACCAAGTTAGCTAATATTTTTAATGTGTACTTGACAATTAGCTTTGATTAAAATAGAATTAAGAAAAGGTTATGGCGACATGGCCAAGTGGTAAGGCAGAAGCCTGCAAAGCTTTTATCCCCCAGTTCGAATCTGGGTGTCGCCTTTTTATTTAAACAGCTCTCACACTGAGAGCTGTTTTTATATACTCAAAATATTGTTAAATCAATAATTGTAACTAATTTAAAAAGCCATGCTTCGTAATAGGTTGACAATTGATTTTGATATAATAGAATTAAGATACAGCTTAGTATTTATAATAAGTTAGTTTAGTAAAATAAGTAAAAAAAGGAGACCACTAAAATGGCACGCGAAAAGTACGAAAGAACCAAACCGCACGTTAACGTTGGTACTATCGGTCACGTAGACCACGGTAAAACAACTTTAACAGCAGCAATCACAGCTACATTAGCAGCAGCAGGTCAAGCTGAATTAAAGAAATTCGATGAAATCGATGCTGCTCCAGAAGAAAAAGCAAGAGGTATTACAATCT
>CALBKW010000078.1 GCA_937895785.1 uncultured Candidatus Melainabacteria bacterium
TCTTTTTCAAAATCAACTTCATCTGCAAAAATATTACCGTTTAAAGCCCCAAATGTACCAAAAGCATCTGCTGAAAATAGAATTTTATCAGTCACATCATAAGTAACCATAGCTTCTGGCCAGTGAACCATTGGTGCCATAATAAAAGTTAATTTGTGTTTGCCTGTTTCTAAAACCTCGCCTTCTTTGATAATCATTGTATCCGCATCAACATCAAATGAGAAAAACTGTTTTAACATTGTTTGAGTTTTTGCATTGCAAACAATTTTAACTTCTGGATATTTTTCAACAACATCTTGAATTGTAGCTGCATGGTCTGGTTCCATGTGGTTTACAACCAAGTAGTCAAGTTTTCTACCTTCAAGTGCGTAAGCCAAATTTTCTAAAAATTGGTCGTGTGCACTTTGATCAACTGTATCTAACAAAACTGTTTTTTCATCTTTTAACAAGTATGAATTATAAGAAACTCCTCTTGAAACTGGAAAAACATTCTCAAAAAGAGCTATTCTTCTATCATTCACACCTAAAAAAGTTAAGTCATCTGTAATTTTTCTAGTATTATGCATAATTTTTACTCCTCGCTAATTTCCCGAAGAATTATAGCATAAAATAAGGCGGTTTGCAACGCAAACCGCCGATTTCCTTATTCTCTCTTCCTTATATTATCAAATTTAAACGACAGAGCCTAGTGATGAAATTACACTTGCTATTCCACCGTTGTCTTTATAATTGTTTATTAAACTTTGAATAAAGTTTCCCGCTAAATTTTTACCTGAACCAAGATTAGCTAATGTACCTGCAACTTCGTTGTTTGGAACTTTTTTCGCAAGATTTTCAAAACCTTCTTTAAACTCTTGTTGAGAAACTTCTCCGTCACCATCTTTGTCTAAAGCTTTTTCAATTGAGCCCATTAACTTATCTAACAAATTTTGATAAGAATTTGTATTAGCAGAGTCTTCTACACCTTGAATTTGCAAGCCTGACGGAATACCCAATTCTTGATTAATCAATTGAGATTCTTGCAAACCTTGCACATCTTGAACTTTATTTAAACCTAAAGAGTGGTATTGTTCTTGCAGTTTATTTAAGAAATCATCATTTTTATTAATATCATTTGAGTTAGTAACCAAAAGACTTTCTAGATTTTCTTTTGCGCTATTAACTTTTCCAATGCCGTTTCCATACATCTTAGCCATTAACGACTGTAAATCTGTATTTGCGGTTAATGCCCCTATTGTTGACATAAAATATTTCCCTCCAAGTCCACAATTCTATTTTATGGATTTTTGAAGGTTTTTAAATCCTCTATTAAAATGAGATTTTATTATTCTACGTCTTTAAGTTTGAAAACATTGTACATTTCAACAAGTGAGAACAAAATAAATGTTCCAAAGACCAGCATATAAGATTTGTTTGAATAAACCAAATGTCCTACATTATTTGAAACAGGTGCATATACATCAAGCAAAACACCCACCAAACTTGCTAAAATACCTACTGACAAGAAGAAACAGCAGTTCATAATACTCAAAGCAGTTCCTCGAACCTCGTATTTGTTTGTACCGTGAATAATTGGAACTAACAACGGCGACATTCCACCACCAATAGCAATCAACATCAACATATAAACAATTAAATGAGTTCTTATATCAAACAACAAGCATAAGAAGATTATTGCAAAAATTGTTGTTGTAAACAGGCAAACCGTTTTCATGAAAATTACACGACGATTATTGCACAATTTGCTTAATGTAGCCAATGATAAACCAGAAACACCTGCAATAACAACCATTATAGAAAGAGCAACTGAGGCTTGAGTTGCTGATAAATTAACAAAATCTTTTAAGAATTTTACCCCGATAACTGTTTGAATTACATAATATAATCCATAATTTAATCCAGCAAACATATATAAATTACGGTTAAAATGTTTCGATAAAACTTCTTTAAATGGTTCTAATGAAAAATGCACGTGTTCGTTTTGTGGCACACCATGCAAAAAGTGTAATACAAATGCATAAACCAAAACAACAGCAAGAGTTATAACCGCTAGAACGTTCATTACTGCTTGCCAAGAAAAAGCGTGTGCAACCATTATAAACGGAGCGTTTGCACAAACACCACCCATATAGCCAGTAATTAGCATTAAAGAAACAGAAATACCAAAATATTTATCAGGAAAACATTTTTTAACCTCTTGAACTAAACTCAAATAGAAGCAAGCAGCACCTGCACCTAAAAGCATACGGCTAAAATACAATAGTGGTAAGCAAGTTGTATTAGGAAAAATCAAAGCCCCAACAGCAAACAACGAACCTCCCCACAAAATAACCTTTACACCGCTAAATCTATCAACTAACATGCCAATCGCAAGCAAGCTGAAAGCATAAGTGTACATAAATGTTGCACCAAAAGATGTTATTGTAGGTGCGTTTGCGTGTAAATCTGCTTGCAACGTGTCAAATATTGCCCCAGGGATTGCAACCCTTTGGAAATTCGCCATTACGTACAATATACATGCTAAAAATATTAAGGTTATATGTGTGTGATATTTTCTCATAATTCCAAATCTATTCTAAATATATTATACAATAGATAAATGAGCGTTTATATAATCTTAATTTTTAAAAAGGCTTTAGAATTACATTCTAAAGTATTACCAGCCAAAATAATCAACGACTGCATCAACAAAACTTGCTCCCAAAAGCGCTAGAGCATTACCTTCTTTTGGATTACTACTTGATGAAACAGTATGTCCTTGATTCTTCTGTCTATTTGACACTGCCCTATTCCAACAGTCTCTAAAAGTTTTTCTACTTTTGCTAGAGGATTTACCATATAATACTTCAGTATTATCTTTTAAATTATTTGAATCAAAGACTTTGCCATCTTTATCTCCAAGTGTGGCTGTGTTTAATGAATCTACATTCGTTTTAACACTTGTATTTAAAGTTTCTGCTTTTCCATTATTTTTTACATTATTATTTTTTAAAATGTTACCTGCTGTTAAACTACCAAAATTATTATTTAAATTTCCGATACCCATACACATACCTCTTATATTTTGTACATCTTACATTTATCTTTATCGGTAGATTTTTTATGAACTTTAGTAGTTTTCACCTATTTTTAAGTTTTATTACATTGAAATATTCAGCCTACAAAATAAAAGACGGCGGATGCGATAAAATCGCATCCGCCGTCTTAATTATGAATTTAATTATTCATTATTTGTTGTAGAAAACAGTTAATTCATCACCAGGGTTTAATGCTGAATCGTTAACTGAGCTTGGTAAGATTAAGTATCTTACTTCGTCACCGAATTCATATACAACACCAAATACACCTGAAACAGCTAATTTAGCGATATCGTAAACGCCGTAACCGATAGTTACAAAGCCTTTACCGAAGCTTCTTAAACCAGCCATTGGTTCTAATGAAGCTGTGTTAGCCATTGTGTTTGATAAATTGTCACCTAATCTTTCAGTACCGTTTGAAACTACGTTTGCTGCAGCAGAAACTGAACGACCAGCAACACCAGCAACTCTGCCAGTAGCTGAGAATGGAGCGCCCAATACTCTAGCAACTACGTTTGTTGTTTTAACGTTTGTAGCGTTAACATCTGAAACGTTAGCTGGGAAATCAACACCGTTGATTGAAGTGAATTTAACTTTTACATAACCAGGGTTTTTAACGCCAGGTCTTACAACTTCTACAACTTCACCTTTAACTTTTGAGCCAACTGCGTAGCAAGTGCCAGCAATTTTAGCATCTTCAGTTGTTACTGCATAGAATGTGTCACCGATGTTAGAGTGTCTAGCATCAACTCTTTCTGACATTTTAACTTTTACAGCACCTAAGCTTGCGCCATTTAAGAATTTAGCATTGTAGTATTTGCTTACGCTTAAAGCACAAACTAATTTGTAAAGTTGTTCTGTTGATAAATATTTTTGGCTAGCAACTTTGTCTAATTCTGGAAGGTTGTTTAAAATACCTGATTCCATAACTTTGATTGTTGCTTTTGTTGCCCATGCAGGAATTTCTTGCATTTCGTATTTGTTTACTAATTTGCCAACTGTTTTAGCTTGTGGTTCGTTGCTTAACAATTGAGCAAATGTTGCGAATACTTCAGCCTTTGTAATTTTTTGTTCTGGGCGGAAGTTTTTATCTGGGTAACCAATCATAACACCAGCGCCTAATGCTCTGTAGATGTAAGGTTTAGCCCAATTTGCGTTTACGTCTTTGTATTGGTATCTTGTTTTAACTGTTGGCAAGTTTAAACCTTCAGCCATTGCGTGTGCCATTTCTGAACGTAAAACTGGTTTTTTAGGGTCGAATTTACCGATTAATTTTTCTAATTTTGACATCAAGTTTTTAGCCATTGAATCGATAACTACGTTTTCTTTGCCTTGTACTGATAAATCAGCATCTGATTTCAATACTTTGTCGCCTACTAGGTAAACACCTTCAGCTTGAGTAGATTGTACTTGCGTACCAAACATTGTTGGATGTGCGTATGCTTGAACTGTTGCAGTACCAGCAGCGTGAGCTGATGTTGCAATCATTAAAGCAGCCACAGTCGCAAATAATGATTTAAATAATTTCATTTCTTGTCTCCTTTTATATACACATGACAATTATACTTACGATATACAATATCAAGATTAATTATCTACAAAAAAAGAAAAAAAGACAAGAATTGTTTAGAAATTTTAAAGATTTTTTAATATACCCAGAAAAATATATAATAGTAATATGAACAGACATGTTATTAAATTCATCAGAAGAGTAATTCACGGTAAATCCCTTTGGCAAGCATTGCTAATAGGGGTTATAACTGGTTTTCTTATTGTTGCTTTTAATAGCTCTATTAGCTGGACATTCAATCATATTCAATCTTTTACGCTTCATAACCCTCAAAGAATATGGATATTGCCACTTATAACCACTTTTGGTGGGCTAATATCTGGATTATTAGTATTTAAATTCGCTCCTGAAACTCGAGGAAGTGGCATACCGTATGTTAAGTTATGTTTGGCTAACTACGGTAAACTTACGAGAATTAGAAGTATTTTTGTTAAATTTTTCGCAGGTCTTGCCGCTATCGGCTCAGGATTATCACTTGGTAGAGAAGGTCCTAGTGTTCAGCTAGGTGCTGGTGCTGGAGCTTTAGTTGGAAAACTCTTTAAAGCGACAGGATTTAACAAAGATAAACTTATTGCCGCTGGTGCTGGTTCTGCCATTGCAGCAACATTTAATGCCCCAATTGCAGGCACAGTTTTTGTTTTGGAAGAATTAATCCACAAATTTTCTTATATGATTTTATTACCAACAATGGTTGCAGCCGTTGTTGCATCTGCAATTGCACGAGAATGCCTAGGCAACAATCCAGCCTTCAACATAATCATGACAAGCGCTGATTTAAATTTTAAAACAATCGCCGTATGTCTTATTCTTGGCGTTTTAGCAGGTGTTTTAGGTGTAATGTTTGCGCGGACAATTTTGATTACAAATAAAATTTATTCCCTTTTGGACAAAATTCCAAATTGGTTAAAACCTGCTATTGCAGGGTTAATCATCGGTTTAATTGGGGTGATTTTACCTCAAGTAATGGGTGCTGGGAATTTAACTGTTGAAAGCTTATTACAAGGCAATATAGGACTAAAACTTGTATTTGTAATTTTCATCGTTAAATTCTTTGTAACTCCAATATGTTTCGGCTCTGGAGCTGCGGGTGGTATTTTCTTGCCAACTTTGATGCTAGGTGCATTTTTGGGATATTTAACAGGCGGATTAAGTCATTTTATTGGTTTAACAGTTAACCCAATCGCTTTTGGCGCAATAGGGATGGCAGCATTTCTTTCAGCCGTTGCAAGAACTCCAATTACTGCCGTAATTATGGTTTTTGAAATGACTGGCGGATACGCGACAATATTGCCAATTATGCTAACTGCTGCCATTGCCGACGTTGTAGCAGAAAAAATGGCACACAGACCTATTTACTCAACTCTTGCAATTCAACAATTAAAAAACGATAAAAGAGTTTAAGCATCTTGCTTCAAGCGCCAATGTAGGATTAAAATTGCCAATATAATTACTGATGAGCCTAAAATAAAGTTCAAAACGTCTATTTTTTCGTGAAAAATTAGGATTGAGAACAAAACACCAAACGGGATTTTTAAGTTATTCATAATCGCTAAAGTCGAACTTTTAACATATTTTGAACCTTTATTCCATAGGTAAAAGCCAATTCCTGTTGGAACTACGCCTAAATAAAGTATCGCTAAAATTTGCAAATGAGTTAATGAAGTTGAGGCAATTTCGTTGTTTGCAATTACAAATGGCATAATTAAGAAAAATGCACCTAAATAAGCACTTGCCATAAGATTTTCGGACTTTATTTCGTCTGGAATAAACTTTTTCCACAAAACTTGACCAAGCGCAAATGTACAATTTGAAGTTTCCATCAATAAAACACCTTTAACGATTTGAGAAAATTCCAAATTTTGCCAAACAACAATTCCAGCACCAAAAACAGACATCAAAATACATAAGATATAAACAAATTTAAATCTATCACCAAACAAAGATGCCCAAATTGCAACAAAAACAGGAGTCGTAGTTGTTAAAAGTGCGACTTCATTACCTTGCAAAAACTTAAATGCTTTCAAAAAAGCAAAATACATTACACCAAATTGAATCATTCCAATAAAAAACGCTTTCAAATGTTCTTTGCAAGTAAATTTTCTAACAAAAGGTAAAAAAATTACGAATGCAAAAAGTAATCTAAGCATTACGACAAAGTCTGTCGGTAACATACTTAATTGACTTTTGATGAGTCCGAAAGATAGTGAAAAACATACAGTTGCGATTAAAAGGTATAACATAATTCCAACTTTTCTTTTATAATATAAATGTAAAAAACTTTACATCATAACATATTTAAGGTAGCATAAAAAAGAGGAGTCTGCATGGAAAACTTAAAATATAAAAGAATTTTGTTAAAAATCAGCGGTGAAGCATTATTAGGAGAACAACAGTTCGGTATTGATTACAAACCCGTTGAATTTATTGCTGAAGAAATTAAACAAATCCACGAAATGGGCGTAGAAGTTGCCGTTGTAGTCGGTGGCGGAAACATTTTCAGAGGAATGAAAAACAGCGCTCGTTTAGGAATGGATAGAGCTTCAGGCGATTATTTAGGTATGTTAGCAACAGTTATGAACGCTCTTGCTTTGCAATCAGCACTTAAAAAGATTGACGTATCTTGCAGAGTTCAATCAGCAATTGATATGAACCAAATCGCTGAACCTTATATCAGATTCAAAGCAAATAGGCACTTGGAAAAAGGTCGTGTTGTAATATTTGCCGCAGGTACAGGCAATCCATTCTTCACAACTGATACAGCAAGTGCATTGAGAGCATCTGAAATTGATGCACAAGTAATGTTAATGGCTAAAAACGGTGTCGATGGTGTTTACACTGATGACCCAAACGTTAACAAAGATGCTAAAAAATTAGAAAACATTGATTATGATGAAATCATTAAACACGATTTAAAAGTTATGGATAGATCAGCTTGTGATTTATGTCAACAAAACAATATTCCAATCATCGTTTTCGATTTCAAAGCAAAAGACGCAATCAAGAGAATTATCTTGGGCGAAAAAGTCGGAACTTATGTAGGTAAACAATAATAAGAAAGAGGTAACCAATGTCAGAAGCATTAGATACATTATTCAAAAACGGTACAGAAAAAATGGAAAAAGCCATTAACCAATTACACCGTGAGTTTTCAACAGTTAGAACAGGTCGTGCAAACCCTGCAATGTTGGACAAAGTAATGGTTGAATACTATGGCGCACCAACTCCATTAAAACAAATGGCTCAAGTTACAGTATCAGAAGGTACTTCACTTGTAATCGCTCCATTTGATAAATCAATTTTAAAAGAGGTTGAAAAAGCAATTATTAAAGCTGAATTAGGTGTTGCTCCTAACAACGACGGTGTTTCAGTAAGATTAAACTTCCCACCTTTAACAGAAGAAAAAAGAAAAGAAATCACAAAAGATGTTAAAAAATTCGGTGAAGAAGCTAAAGTTCAAGTAAGAAACGTTCGTCGTGATATGACTGATGAATTGAAAAAATTAGAAAAATCTGAAAACTTACCAGAAGATATGGTTAAAGATAATCAAGATAAAATTCAAAAATTAACCGATAAATACACAGCTATTATCGACAAAGAAGTTACAGAAAAAGACAAAGAGGTTATGACAGTATAATGAACAACTCAGTTCTAAGAGTAATTACAGGTTGGGTTTTAGGGCTAATTGCTCTAGCATGTATTATTTTCGGTGGTTTGCCACTGCTACTTTTGCTAGCTGTAATTACCTTCTTAGCATCAAAAGAGTTTGTTCAAATATTAGAACATAAAGGATTTTATCCAAGTTTGAAAGTAATTGTGGTAGCAGACGTAATTTTCGCGGTTCTTGCTTACTTCAATTGCTTTCACTTGGTACCATTAGCATTTACTGCAGGTACAATGATTGCCTTTATGTGGGTATTGTTTAAAGGTAAACAACCATATACTGCAAACGTTGCAACAACAATTGTAGGCTTTGTTTACAGCGGTTGGTTTCCACTACATCTTTTATTTTTAAGAGATTTAGGTTCTAACAACACTTCTTCAATGCAAATGATTTTGAAAACCGACTTTATGAATGCAGGTTTGGGATATGTAATTTTCATGTTCTTGCTTGTAATTTTCACAGATGTTGGTTGCTATTATTTTGGAAGAAAGTTTGGCAAACACAAACTTGCACCTGTAATTAGTCCAAACAAGACAATTGAAGGTTCAATTGGTGGTGCTGTTTGTGCTTTAGTTGGCGGTTTTATTATCGCTTACTTTATTAAATTACCTTGGTATCACACAATTATTGCAGGGTTACTAGTTACAGGTTTTGCTCAAATCGGTGATTTATGCGAATCTCTATTAAAACGTGATGCTGGCGTAAAAGATTCTGGTAACTTACTTCCAGGACACGGTGGTTTCTTAGACAGAACTGACAGTTATGTATTTACAATCCCTGTAATTTACTATTACTTCTTGTATTTTGTTGTAGACACTCACCATTGGGTAGATTTACTTAGCTTTATCAAAGGAATTTTTTAATGCGTGAAGCGTTAGAAGAAATATTTAACATTAAAATTACGGATGAAGATTTGTTCCAAAAAGCATTGACTCATCCGTCTTTTACTAAAGAAAATAATCTTAATTCACTTGATAATTATGAACGTTTAGAGTTTTTTGGAGATGCCGTTTTAAAACTTGCAATTTCTGAAAAATTAATAAAACAATACCCAAAATCTCACGAGGGAGAACTTACAAAAATCCGTTCTATATTAATTTCTGATGCAACATTATCTAAAATTGCAGAAAAAATTAATATCACAGATTTAATCGTTTTAGGTACACACGCTGAAAAAGCTGGCGAAAGAAAACGCTCATCAATCAATGCTTGTGTATTTGAAGCACTTTTAGGAGCTTTCTATTTAGACGGCAAACAAAAAGAAATTATTGATTTTTTAAACGACATTTTTGAAGATTATATTTTAGACATAAAAAACAATATGGCAAAATACAATGCCAAAGAAGTTTTGCAAGAATACACTCAATCAAAAACAAAAGAAGTTCCGCAGTACAAATTGGTTGAGGAAATTGGACCAGCACATGAACCAAAATTCAAAATGGAAGTACTTTATCAAAACAGAGTTTTGGCGACTGCAATTGGCACAAGCAAAAAAGATGCGGAACAAAAATGTGCTTACGAAGCTTGTAAAAAATTAGGAGTTATAAATGAGTAAAGAAATTATTGTATCACCATCAATTTTGTCAGCAGATTTTGCTAACCTTGAAAGAGATATAAAACTTGTTGAAGATAACGGCGCTGACTGGATTCACGTTGACGTTATGGACGGTCATTTTGTACCAAATATCACAATTGGTATTCCTGTAGTTAAAGCTCTAAAACGCTTTGCAAGAAAGCCTCTTGATGTTCATTTAATGATTGATAATCCTGAAAAATATATTGAAGACTTTGCAAAAGCTGGTGCTGATATAATTACATTCCACTATGAAGCTGTAAAACCAGAAAATATCGAAGAAATTTGCAAAAAAATTCAATCTCTAGGTTGCAAAGCTGGTATTTCAATTAAACCTAAAACAAACCAAAATGATATAATTCCATACTTACCTTTTGTTGATATGGTTCTTGTAATGACTGTTGAACCTGGGTTTGGCGGACAAGAATTTATGCACTATTGCGCGCAAAAAATTCCTACAATCCAACAAAATGGTAAAGATGATTTAATCATCCAAGTTGACGGCGGAATTAACGATGTAACTTCAAAAGTTTGCGTTTCATTAGGCGCAACATCACTTGTAGCAGGAAGTTACATTTATAAAAGCAAAGATGTTAAAAAAGCAATTGAGTCTTTGAGAGTGTAAGAATGGGACAAATAGGACAAATCTTTAAAATTCATTCAGATTTTTATTATGTAAATCATAATAATCAAACTTTTGAATGCAAATTGAGAGAAGTCCTTAAGAAACAAAAATTAAAAATTGTTGTAGGTGATTTTGTTGAATTTGAAAACGGTGCGATTGAAAAAGTTTTACAAAAGAAAAACTATATTCCACGCCCAAACGTTGCAAACATTGACCAAATTGTAATTGTTTCTGCCGTAAAAGAACCCGAGTTAAGTTTTGAGCAACTTAACAGATATATTGCATTTGCAAAATATTACAACATTCCAACAGAATTGTGTTTCAACAAAAATGACTTATCACTTGACGATTCAACCATTGAAAAAGTGTTTCAAATATATGAACCACTTGGATTTGACATCGTTTTTACATCTGCAAAAGAAAAAGATGGCATTGAAGATTTTAAAGAAATTTTAGATGGAAAAATCTCTGTTCTTTGTGGAAGTTCAGGGGTAGGAAAATCAAGTTTAATCAATGCAATTAATCCAAATTGCAATTTGAGAACAAAATCTGTCAGCGAAAAAACTGAACGAGGAACTCACACGACTCGCCACTGTGAAATTATCAACATCACTGATACTATGAGAATTGTTGACACTCCTGGGTTTAGCAATCTTAAATTCGATTTTTTAATGCCGAACGAAGTAGACCTACTTTTTGATGAAATTAGTCAATACAAAGGCTATTGCAAATTTTCAGACTGTCTACACGACAAAGAAACAGGTTGTGCCGTATTAGAGCACATTGATGACATTGATTTAAGTCGTTATCAAAGCTATTTAACCTTTGTAAACGAGGCAAAAGAGTACAAAGAACGAGTTAAATTTTCTGGCACAAAACACGAAAGAGAAACTCATTTTAAACATCATAACGACAAAATGGCGGTAAAGATTAGCGCTCAAAAGCGCCAATCAGCTAGAAATACGCAAAAACAAAGCATACATAAAGAAATTCATGAGGATAAATAAAATGAAAGAATTAATTGATTTAGTAAACAAAAAATTAGACGAATACTTACCTGTGAGCTATCCAGAAGAAATTTTTGAATCAATGCGTTACAGCTTACTTGCAGGTGGCAAAAGATTAAGACCGATTATGTGTTTAGAGGCTTGTAGAGTTTTCGGCGGAGAAATGGAAAAAGCTCTTCCAACAGCTTGTGCATTTGAAATGTTACACACTCAAAGCCTTATCCACGACGATTTACCTTGTATGGATAACGACGATTACAGACGTGGAAAACTTACTAACCATAAAAAATTCTCTGAAAGCACTGCCGTTCTTGCTGGTGATGCTTTAATCAGTTACGGAACTCAATTAATTATCGATAAATCAGACCTTCCAGCAGAAGTAATTGTTAAAGTTTTGAGAGAACACGCCATTGCAGCAGGTGCTTATGGAATTATTGCTGGTCAAGTGGTTGATATTGCGATGGAAGGCAAACCTTACGATGCAAAAATATTGGAATATATCCACACTCACAAAACAGCAGATTTATTCAAAGGTGTTTTAAAAGCTGGCGCAATTATCGCTGGTGCAAACGAAGAACAACTTAAGGCTATGGACGATTTTGGTCAAGTGCTAGGTTTTGCATTCCAAATTTGTGATGATATTTTAGATGAAACTTCTACTTTTGAAGAAATGGGCAAAACTATGGGCAAAGATAAAGAAGAAGGAAAGCTAACATATACGGCTCTTTTCGGACTTGAAAAAGCTAAATGTGAACTTAATTGCCTTTTAGACAAAGCTTATGATATACTAAAGAAACAAAATATTGAGTCTGAAATCTTCAACTCAATTATTAATTCAATAAGAGAAAAGGTATAAAATGGAAAATTTAATCGCAAAGTACACAAACACAGGTATTGAAGCAATTGCAGCAGGTCTTTTAGCTGCTTTCATTGCACAAGTAATCAAAATACTTTTAGATATTATCATCAATAAAAGAGTTGATTTCAGAATATTTACAACAACTGGTGGTATGCCAAGTTCACACTCTGCAGGTGTTGTAGCCTTATCAACAATCGTTGGTATCTTAGATGGTTTTACATCAACAATGTTTGCAGTTGCAATCGGTTACGCTTTTGTTGTAATGTACGATGCTGCTGGTATTCGTAGAGCATCAGGCAAAATGGCTGTTTGCTTAAACAAGATGGTTGCAGATTTCTACAAACACGACATCAATGCTGCTGGTACAAAATTAAAAGAAATGTTAGGTCATACTCCTAAAGAAGTTTTCTGCGGTGCAATCTTAGGCGTTGTGTTCGCATTCTTCTTCCATTACATCATTCTTTTATAGAGAAATTTATGAAAAAATCTTGCTTAAAATTTAACGCTTTCACACTTGCAGAAATGCTTGTAGTTCTTTTTGTCATCGGCGTAATATCTATGATGACAATTCCAACGGTTGTGAAAGTTAATAAAGAACGAGCAATTTCAGATTTGTTGAGTGAAAATTATAAAAAAATTGAACTTGCTTTAGTCATAGACAAAATCTCTAACTTTGATGTTACAGATTTCAGTTTTAGTGCGCTTAACAAACCATACAAAGCCAATGAATTTACAGAAGTTTTGAGAGAAAAAATGAAGGTTTTAAACTACTGTACACCCTCAGAAGGTTCTTGTGGGTTTGAATCACAAACACTTAGCGGATACAAATTACGTATGATGAACGGAAGTTCAATGCTTATAAACGATGTCTTTAGGGGTGAATACGATCCTGTCGACAGCACAAACAGAATTTTAGGCGCAACATATATTGACGTTGATGGACCAAATGGTTCAAACACCGCAGGACGTGACCAATTCGGTTTTTACACAACTCAAAAAGGCTTAATTCCGATGGGTGGACCTAAAGACAGACTTGTTCCATTCTCAGATTGTATTTCTCAACAAGGGCTTTCTTTCGCTTGCTCAGCTTGGGTTCTGCTAAATAAAAATATGGATTACAAAAATTGCCCAAATGTTATAAATTGGGATGATAGAGTTACATGTAATTAGTGGTTTTTCGGTAGGGTGGAGTCAAACTAAGTGAGCGAACCCGTAAGGTGTCGGTCAGACGTTACTCTGCCGATACCCCGAATAAACCAAGACTATTTAAAATGACTTTTTAACAGTAAATATACTTATTGTCTTATAGATTTTAATATGCCCTTTATATCATCTTTACAACTATTTTCTTGAAAAAATTTTTGTTTATGCTATTATTTACCCATAGTTAAAAAAAGGAGAATTTATGATTTCGGTAAACGATTTAAAAACAGGCTTAACTCTACAACTAGACGGCGGTTCTTTATGGTCAGTAGTTGAATTTTTACACGTTAAACCAGGTAAAGGTGCAGCTTTCGTAAGAACTAAATTGAAAAACGTTGAAACTGGTCAAGTTGTTGAAAAAACATTCAGAGCTGGTGAAAAAGTTGCTAAAGCTATGCTTGATCGTAGAGATATGCAATATTTATACAAAGAAGGTACAGGCTATGTAATGATGGATTTGGAAACTTATGAACAAATCACAGTTACAGCAGATATGATTGGCGACGGTATCAAATACTTAAAAGAAAACATGAACGTTTCTGTTTTAACTCACGAAGGTAACGTAATTGGTGTTGATCTTCCAACTCACGTTGAATTAGAAGTTGTAAACACTCCACCTGCCGAAAAGGGTAACACTTCTCAAGGCGGTACAAAACCTGCTGAAACTGAAACAGGCGCAGTAGTAAATGTTCCATTCTTCGTTGTAAATGGCGACAGAATTAGAATTGATACAAGAACTAACGAATATCTTGACAGATGCTAGTGTAAAACTAGCACTGTCCAGAAAGGATTTAGAATATGAAGTTTGATTTAAAATATTTAGAAAAGTTGGCTAAATTGATGAATGAGTCTGAATTGACAGAAATGCAATTAGAAGACCAAGAACAATCAATTGTACTAAAAAGAGAAAAGCAAACAGTAACAACTAACGTGGTTGCAGCTCCAGTTGTAGAAACAAAAGCTGCTGCTCCAGCTAAAGTTGAAGAAGTTAAAGAAGAAGGTGCTTCTTCTATAGCTAAAACAGCAAAAGCTGTAAAATCACCTATGGTTGGTACTTTCTACAAGGCAGCATCACCAGATGCTCCTGCTTTTGTTGAGGTTGGATCACTTGTCGCTCAAGGCGAAGTTGTTTGTATTATTGAAGCAATGAAACTTATGAACGAAATTGAATCAGATTTTTCAGGTAAAGTTGTTGAAATTTGTGTAGACGACGGTCAACCTGTTGAATATGGTCAAGTGTTAATGTATATTGAATAAATTTAAAAAATTAGGAATAGAATATTATGTTTAGAAAAGTTCTTGTTGCAAACCGTGGCGAAATTTCGGTTAGAATCATAAGAGCATGTCGTGAATTAGGTATTCCGACTGTTGCTGTATATTCAGAAGCAGATGCAAATTCTCTTCACGTAAGACTTGCAACTGATGCTTATTGTATTGGACCTGCTGATAGCTCAAAAAGTTATTTAAGCATTCCTGCAATTATGTCTGTTGCTGAGCTTGCTGGGGTTGATGCTATTCACCCTGGATATGGTTTCTTATCAGAAAGAGCTGATTTTGCAGCAATTTGTGAACAACATAACATCAAATTTATCGGTCCGTCTTCTCAATCAATGAGAAAAATGGGTGATAAAGCTAATGCTCGTAAGACAATGATTGAAAACGATGTACCTGTAATTCCTGGTACTGGCATTGTTCACGATGCAAAAGAAGTTATCAAATTCGCTAAAAAAGTTAAATATCCAGTTATCTTGAAAGCTACTGCTGGTGGTGGCGGTAAAGGTATGAGAGTTTGCAGAAACGACGATGAAGTAGCTACAAACTTACAACTTTGCCAATCAGAAGCAGAAAAATCTTTCGGTAACCCAGATGTTTACTGTGAAAAATATTTAGAAAACCCTCGTCACATTGAGGTTCAAATTATCGGCGACCAATATGGAAACTACATCTACTTAGGCGAACGTGATTGTTCTGTACAAAGACGTCACCAAAAGTTGATTGAAGAAACTCCATCTCCAGCCGTTGACGAACGTACAAGAAGAAAAATGGGTGAAGCATCTATCCGTGCAGCAAAAGCTGTTAAATACGAAGGTGTTGGTACTTGTGAATTTTTACTTGATAGTGACGGAAAATGGTACTTCATGGAAATGAATACTCGTGTTCAAGTAGAACACTGTATTACTGAAATGATTTCTAGGGTTGATATTGTAAGACAACAAATTCTTGTTGCTTCAGGTGAAAAATTACAGTATAAACAAAAAGATATTAATCTACAAGGTCACGCAATTGAATGTAGAATTAACGCAGAAAATCCTGAAAAGAACTTTATGCCTTGTCCAGGAACTATCGAAGGATATGTTCAACCAGGAGGATTTGGTGTTCGTGTAGATTCTCATGTTTACCCAGGATATAAAATTCCACCTTACTACGATTCAATGATTGGTAAATTGATTTGCTGGGGCGAAAACAGAAACCAAGCAAGACGTAGAATGTACCAAGCATTAAAAGAATACGTTGTAATCGGCGTTGAAACTACTATTCCATTCGATTTAGAAGTTATTGAGGATGAAGTTTTCAAAACTGGTGACTTTAACACAAGTTTCTTGGAAGATTTCTACAGAAGAAAAGAAAACAAAAAGTAATTTTTTAACTTTACATCTTTGCAACTTTTGAAAAAACGTTTATAATAATAATATGAGCGATGATCAAGATTTACAAGAAATTGAGGAATTGCAAGCAATTCTTCGTGAGGATTCGTCTAACTTCCAAGCTAGACGTCGCTTGGCTGTGGTTTTGTTAGATAAAGGTTTTAACGAGGAAGCATTAAAGCAGTTCCAATTCTTGATTAGCATTTTCCCTAACGATGCAGGACTTTATTACAATAAGGGTATCGTTCATGAAAAAATGCGTGATAGTGCAAAAGCAGAGCAGGCTTACCTAAAAGCAATCGAATTATCACCTGATGATACAGATTTTTATTATAACTTAGGGCTTGTTTACATTGATATGCGTGAATTTGACAAGGCAATTGAGTGCTTTAAACGTGTATTATCAACAGATGTAGACGATTCAAATAGCTATTTCAATTTAGGACTTTGTTACGTAAAAAAAGAACAACCTGAAATTGCGAAAGTATGCTTTATGAAGGCTGTTCAACTAAACAGCAACGATATTTTTGCACATTTCCATTTAGGCTATATTTATAGAAACGAAGGAAAAATTCCTGAAGCTATCGCAGAATACAAAAAAGTTATTGAACAATCACCAAATTACAGTTGGGCATACTTTAATTTAGGCTCAATTGCCTACGACCAAGGGGATTACAACTCTGCATTGGGTTATTTGCAAAAAACACTGGAATACAATCCTCGCGACATTGAAGCGTACAAAATCATGACAAAAATTTTGTTCAAAACTGAACGCTATGATGAGGCTTACGGTATAATGAAGGTTGCGCTAGAGGAAATTCCAGATAACGGAGATTTGTATTACGTAATGGCACAAGTTTTGAAATACAAACAAATGTGGGCAGAATACAAAGAGTGCATGACACTTGCGATGGAAAACCACGACACACTTTCAATTCAGCCTAAAGAAGTTCAAGCTGAATTAGAGAAAAATTTACCGCAAGGAGTGTAAATTACACCCAACGTTATGTCATGCTGAACTTGTTTCAGCATCTTACCAGCTATAATGTGTTAACGGAAGGTTTATAAAATCCTGAAATAAATTCAGGATGACATTGGGATTATATAATAAAACCTTAAGACCATAAAGACAATAGTTTGATTTATACACTTTCACTTATTATTGAGCTATTATCTTTAAAATTTTTGGCATTAAGCTTTTATAAATAATGTTTTACGCATTGTATTTTTATGATAAAATAATCTCAATTAGTGAGGATTATAAATTATGAAAATGTCAAAATTGTTTGTACAAACCCTAAGAGAATTTCCAGCAGATGCTGAAGTTGTTTCTCATAAATTTTTAGTAAGAGCTGGTTATATAAGAAAATTAACTAGTGGTGTTTATAACTACTTGCCTTTAATGTGGCGTGTTTTAAGAAAAATTGAAAACATCATTAGAGAAGAATTGAACGCATCAGGCGCTCAAGAATTGTTACTTCCTGTTGTTCAACCAAGAGAACTTTGGGACGAATCAGGCAGATGGGAAGCTTATGGCAGAGAATTAGCTCGTTTCAGAGATAGACACGACCGCGAAATGTGCTTGTCACCTACTGCAGAAGAAGTTATTACAGCAGTTGCTCGTGATGGTTTGAAATCATACAAACAAATGCCTGTAAATTTATATCAATTCCAAGAAAAATTCCGTGATGAAGTTCGTCCTCGTTTTGGCTTATTAAGAGGTCGTGAGTTTATCATGAAAGATGGATACAGTTTTGACGTTGACCAAGAAGGTTTAGAAAAAGAATACCAAAACATGGCTGATGCATATACAAGAATTTTCAAACGCTGTGGACTTGAAACAAAAATGGTTCAATCAGATTCAGGTGCTATCGGCGGTAGCGTAAGCCACGAATTTATGGTAATTACAACAACTGATGCAGGCGAAAACGATGTATTCTACTGTGATGGTTGCGATTATTCTGCAAACTCAAACCATGCAGTTTCAAAACTTCCACCAGCAGATGTTGACGGAGGCAAATTCGGTTTCAATGAAACAAAAGTTGTTGATACTCCTCAAACTCACTCAATTGAAGAACTTTGCAACTTCTTGAACATTCCTGCAACAATTATTCTAAAATGCTTAGTTTACATTGTTGATAAAAAACCTGTTCTAGCTTTAATCAGAGCTGACAAAGAAGTTGAAGAAACAAAATTAATGAACGCTGTTGGCGGTATGGATATCAGAATCGCATCAGCTCCAGAAATTGAAGAATTAATGGTAGAAAAAGGCTTTAACGCAGCAAAAGGATTTATTGGTCCTAAAGGTATGGACGGAATTACAATCATTGCCGATGAAACTGTTAAAGATATGAAAAACTTTGTTGTTGGTATCAACCAAGAAGACAAGCACATGGTTGGTGCAAACTTAGATGTTGACATTCCTCACATCGAAAAATTTGAAGATATCAGACTTGCACAAGCTGGCGAAATTTGCCCACAATGCGGTCAACCATTAAAAGTTACAAGAGGTATCGAGGTTGGTAACATCTTCCAACTTGGTACAAAATATTCAAAACCAATGAACGCAATGTTCTTAGATAAAAACGGTAAGGCTCAACCTTATGTAATGGGTTGTTACGGTATTGGTGTTACAAGAACTGCTGCTGCTGCAGTTGAAAGATGGCACGATGAACACGGTATTTTATGGCCAATCCAAATTGCTCCATACCACGTTTGCGTTGTACCTTTGAACGATAAAGATGAACAACAAATGAGCGTTGCAAAAGATATTTATGCAAAACTTATGAACGCAGGTATTGAAGCTGTACTTGACGACCGTCCAGAAAGAGCTGGGGTTAAATTCAAAGATGCTGATTTAATCGGCTTCCCATTCAGAATTACAGTTGGTAAAACAATTTCTGAAGGTCAAGTTGAGTTAAAAACACGTCAAACAGATTCAACAGAATCAATGACTCCAGAACAAGCAGTTGAAAAAGTTATTACAAAAGTAAAGGAAGTTTTATAATGAGCGATTGCATTTTTTGTAAAATAATCAATAAAGAAATCCCTTCAAACTTTGTTTATGAAGATGATGCAGTAATTGCGATTAACGACCTTAATCCACAAGCAGACACTCACATTTTAGTAATCCCTAAAACTCACGTTGCATCATTGGCAGAGCTTGAAGACGAAGAATTAATGGTTAAACTTTTAAAAGGCGTTAAAGCAACCGCTAAAAAACTTGGTTTAACTGATTACAGAACAATTATGAACACAGGTAAAGGTGCAGGACAAACTGTTTTCCACCTACACGTACACATTTTGGCTGGCAAATTAACTGAAAAATTAGGCTAAAAACTCACTAAACATTACTCCAAAATAAGAGGTAGAAATTTATGGCAGACGAACAAAAATATTATAGAGAAACAACACCATCAGGATTTGGTATCGCGATTAAAATCAAAGATGTGTTGTTTTCAACTGAATCAAAATACCAAAAAATTGAAGTTTTAGATTCAGAATCTTCTCTAGGTAAAATCTTAACCCTAAACGGTTTAATGTTCGTTACAGAAGGCGATGCATATCATTACAATGAAATGATTTCTCATGTTCCAATGATTAGTCACCCTTGCCCTAAAAATGTTTTAATTATCGGCGGTGGTACTGGCGCATCTACTCACGAAGTTTTGAAACACAACACTGTTGAGAAAGTTGTCGTTGTTGATATTGACGAAGAAGTTGTAAACACTTGCAAAAAATATTTACCAAAAATTGCAAGCGGACTTGACGATCCAAAAGTTCAAGTTGAAATTGCTAACGCCTTTGAATACATAAAAGATACTGATATGAAATTCGACGTAATTCTTATCACATCTCCAGACCCTCTAGGTCCTGGAGTTGGCGAATATACAAGCGAAGTTTACGACAACTTAAAAAGAGTTCTAAACGACGACGGCATAATCGTTATGCAATCAGAAAGTCCCGTTGCAAACGTTGAAAAAAGTAAAAAATTATACGAAAGTCTATTAAAAGTTTTCAAAATCGTAAAAACTTATACATCACCTGTTCCAACATACCCAGGAAGTTGCTGGGCTTGGGCATATTGCTCTCAAACAGTTGAACCTTTAAAAAATATTGACGAAAAACGATACGAAGAAGTCGTTAGCCAATGTAAATTGTTCAACAAAAAATATGCACAACAACGTTTTGAACAAGAAACAATTTTAGACGAATTGTTATAAGGAGCTTTATGCAAGACGACGAACAACTGTACTATCAAGAATTTACACCATCTGGATATGGTATCTCTATCAAGGTTAAAAAAGTTTTGTTTTCAGAAGAATCGGAGTTTCAAAAAATTGAAGTTTTAGACTCAGACTCAAAATTAGGTAAAATTTTAACCTTGGACGACTTAATGGTGGCAACAGAAGGTGATGAATATTTTTATCACGAAATGATTGTACATATTCCAATGCTTAACCACCCTTGCCCTAAAGACATCTTAATCATTGGCGGTGGTGACGGCGGAACAGTTAGGGAAGTGTTTAAACACAACACTGTTAAACACGTAACACTTTGTGAGATTGACAAGGAAGTTGTTGCAACCTCTAAAAAGTTCTTTCCAACACTTTCTTGCGAATTTGACAATCCAAAATTAGAAATAATTTACGAAAACGCAATTGAATTTATTAAAGATAAGAAAAACAGCTATGATGTAGTTTTATTAGACACTCCAGACCCATTAAGTTTGGGCGTTGGCTTGTTTACGGAAGAGTTTTACAAAAATGTTCGTGATTCTTTAAAAGAAGGCGGAATTATGGTAACTCAATCAGAAAGCCCCGTTGCGCTTGAAGAAGAAATTAAAGAGATGTATACAATGCTTAAAAATGCGTTTCCAATCGTAAGCACTTATACCTCTGTAATTCCGACATACCCTGGGGGCTATTGGGCTTGGGCATTCTGTTCAAAAGACGTTGAACCGCTTTCATTTATCGACGAAAAACGAGCAGAAGAAATTACGCAAAAGTGTAAGATTTATAACCTAAATTACCACAAGGCTTGCTACGCCTTGCCAACCTTCTTAGATGAATTGAAATAAAAAAAACTTTATGTCACGCAACATAATATACTTAGTTACAAATGTAACTAAGTTTTAAATACATTTCTTTTTGTCCGAAAAACCTACTTTTTCTTCTTACTTTTTCATTCTGAACCATTTTTTAAAAATATTCAAGATAATTTCAAAAAAATAGTGTATATTACGTATATTTGGTGTAAAATTTTCTTATGAAATTCACAACTGAAGAATTAATTTTTGCAACCGGTGCAAAAGTATTAAAAAATAACACAAAAACTGAATTATTCTCTATTTCAACCGATACAAGAACCATTAAATCTGAAAATGTTTATATCGGTTTGAAGGGTGAATCTTTTGACGGCGAAAACTTTATAGACAAAGCCGTTGAAGCAGGCGCAAGAGCTTATTTTACAACAAAAGGAACTGTTTTAGACAATGCAGAATTGATTTTGCAAGTTCCTGACCCTATGATTGCATATTTGCAACTTGCAAACCTATATTTAAACAAGGTTTCGCCAAAAGTTATCGCACTTACAGGAAGTTCTGGAAAAACTACAACAAAAGAAATGCTTACAAGCGTTTGCAAACAAGCCTTCAGAACTCATGCGACACCACTAAACCACAACAACGAAGTTGGTTTTTGCCAAACAATTCTTTCAATGCCAACAGACACGCAAGTTTTAATCCTTGAAATGGGCATGAGAGGTTTAGGCGAAATTGAACTTCTTTCAAAATATTCACACCCTGATATTACGATTATCACTAACGTTGGAACTTCCCACATCGGACGTTTAGGAAGCAGAGAAAATATTGCAAAAGCAAAATGTGAAATCTGCAAATATCAAAAAGAAGACGGCTGTTTTATTGCACACGACAGCGATTTAATTAGACAAACCGTTGAATTTAAGGGTGAAAAGATTTATTTTTCAATCAAAGACGTTGAATTTATTGAAAAACAAATCGGCAAAACAAAATTTGAATACAAAGATGAAGAGTATCAATTAAACATTGAGGGAGATTACAACGTTGAAAACTCGCTTGCTGTAATTGAAGCAGGTTTGCAACTAGAAATGAATCCTGACGATATTAGAAACGGCTTAAAAGCTTATGCTCCAATTGAAAAACGTTGGCAAATCGAAAAAGTTGGTGAATATCAAGTTATAAATGATGCTTACAACGCAAACCCAGACTCTATGAAAGCCGCTCTATCAACAGTTTTAGAGCTTTACCCAAAAGCAACCCTTGTTTTAGGTAACATGGGCGAACTTGGAACAGATGAAGAATTTTATCACCAAGAAATTGGTAATTTTATTATAAGCAAATTGACTGAAAACAACGACATTCGAGTAATTACAGTTGGAAATTTAGCAAAGAAAATTGCTGAAAAAGTTGCTGAAAATGGTATTGAAACAGCATCTTTTGAAAACAACTGCCAAGCAACTCGATACATTCTTGAAAATGTTGAAAAAAATTCAACAATATTTTTAAAAGCCTCACGTTCTATGAAATTTGAGGAAATTTTAAATGAACTTAAAGGAGAAATCTCATGATAATGTTATCAATCGCTTTTATTTTAGGCTTGATTTTATGCCTATTATTCGGCGTTCCATACATTGATTTTCTACAAAAAAGAACAATCGGACAATATGTTTTAGACCTTGCACCAGAAGCTCACAAGAAAAAACAAGGTACTCCAACAACAGGTGGTATCTTCATTGTAGGTGCAATCGTTTTGGCATCTGTAATTGTTTTAGCACTTGACCAAAGATTGAACTCTTTTGGATTTATCATCTTAATCACTTTGTTCTTCTACACTTTAGCTGGTTTTCAAGATGATTATTTAAAAATTAAGGGTAAAGAAAATCAAGGCTTAACTCCTCGTGGAAAATTAATCAGACAAATTGTTATCGCATTTTTGCCTGCAATCTTCATTCCGCTTTGTGGAGAACAATTTACAAGAATTTCTTTTGGATATCACTACATTGATTTAATGTGGTTGTACCCATTTTTTGCCGTATTCATTATCATCGGCGCATCAAACGCTTTCAATTTAACTGACGGCTTAGATGGACTTGCATCAAGTTGTGGAGTTCCGTCATTTTTAGCTTGTGCCTTTGTTGCTGGAATTAACGGCTATATGGAAGTTGCAATCATTGCGGCAGCAACTGCTGGTGCTTTAGTTGGTTTCTTGAAATACAACAAACCAAAAGCTCAAGTATTTATGGGTGATACAGGTTCATTGGCATTAGGCGGTTTGCTTGGTACACTAGCAGTAATGGGCAAATTTGAACTTTTACTTGTAATCATTGCATTAATGTTCATTATCGAAACATTATCAGTAATTATTCAAGTTACAAGTTTTAAATTAACAGGAAAAAGAGTGTTCAAAATGGCACCAATTCATCACCATTTTGAACTTTTAGGTTGGAGCGAAAAAAGAATTGTTGTAACTTTCGCAATTTGTTCAACAATCTTCTCATTAATCGCTGTAATCCTTGCATATCTATATTTTAGAGGACTTATTTAGTAATGAAAAAGAACTGGTTTGAAAAAAAAGTATTAATTTTAGGATTGTCTAAAAGTGGCATAGCTGCAGCAAAATACCTAAGCGAAAAATGCGCAGATGTTTATATCACTGAAGCTAGAGAAGAAAAAGACTCTGATAAAGCACTCTTAGAAGAACTTAAAGCACTAGACATCAAGGTTGAAATGGGCGGACATAGTGACGAGTTCATTAAAGATAGCTATCTTGCAATAGCAAGCCCTGGAATCCCTCCTCGTAGCGAACTTTTCAAACGTGTTAAAGAGGCTAATGTGCCTATTATTTCTGAAATTGAACTTGCGTTCAAAGAAAGTTTAAAACCTTTCATCGCAATTACAGGTACAAACGGAAAAACAACAACAACAGCACTTACAGCTCATATTTTACAAAAAGAATTTAAAGCTGAGCCTTGCGGAAACTATGGTGTTCCTCCTTGTTCATTGTTAGACAAAGATGTTGACTATTTTGTTTGCGAAGTTAGTTCATTCCAATTAGAAACAAGTAATGCATTTCAACCTCAAATCTCTTGTTGGTTGAACTTTACACCTGATCATATTGATTGGCACGAAGGTTTAGAAAACTACTTCAATGCAAAAGCAAAAATATTTAAATTCCCTCAAAACCCTGCATTTGCAGTATTTAACGGAGCTGACGAAAGATTGTTAGAATTTTCTAAAACTTGCCCATCAACTGTATTCATTTTTGACAAAAAAATGGAAGACAATTGCTGTTACATAGAAAACGACACCATTTATTACTGCAGAAATAAAAAAACAGAAGAAATTATTACATTAAAAGATTGTCCGCTAATCGGTCATCACAACTACCAAAACGTAATGTGTTCAATCATTGTAGCTAAAATTGAAGGTATTGAAAACAATGAAATCAGAGATGCAATTATGTCTTTCAAAGTTCCAGAACACAGATTGGAATACGTTACAAAGATTGGTAAAACTGAATTTTACAATGATTCAAAAGCTACAAACCCTGAATCTGCAATTGTTGCAATTAATTCTTTCAATGACAAAGATGTAGTTTTAATCGCTGGCGGTCGTGACAAAAATACAGATTTAAAAGAGTTCTGTGACTCAATTAACAAACACATCAAAACAGTTATTTTAATTGGAGAAGCAGGCAAACGTTTTGAAGAAAATTTAAAACAAAACGGATTTAAAAATATTATTTTTGAAGAAACTATGCAAAGTGCAATTGATAAAGGTTTAAGCCTAAATCCAGATGTAGTATTGCTTTCGCCAGCTTGTGCAAGTTTCGATATGTTCACAGGCTACGAAGAACGAGGAAAAGTATTCAAAGAATATGTCTTATCAAAAGTATAATCCAAAACGCGAAATACCTTACACTGCAAAGCAAAGTGTAATTCTAACTCCGCCAGACAAAACGGTGTTAATTGTCGTTGCGTTTTTGGTTACTATTGGTATCATTGCAATCTTTTCAGCTAGTGCACCAAAATGTATGGAAATGGGTCAAAATCCCGCAAGATTTGCATTATTTCAAATCTTTTTCCTAATTATTGGTTTACTTGGTATGAAGTTTTTTATGAATTACGACTATAAAAAACTTGTTCCATGGACAATGTTAATAACAGGAACAGTAGTAGTTTCCTTATTGTTAGTAGCTTTCACTCCTTTAGGGGTTACAGTAAACGAAGCCAAACGTTGGTTAAACATTGGTTTTACACAATTGCAGCCTTCAGAATTTGCAAAGTTTGCCGTCGTATTGCTTATGGGTAGCGCATTTTGTAAAAACAGTAAAGTTGTTGATTCAAGCAAATTTATATATTTTATACCAGTTCTGATTATGGTTGCTTTAATTTACAAACAACCTAACTTGAGTATGGTTATCTTACTTATGTCAACTTGCTTAGTTTGTTGGTTAAGTGCAGGAGGTCCAATCAAACTCATCGCAATATTATTTGGTTCAGGGGCTGTCGTTGGAGCTGCAACAATTACGACCGCTTTAAACAGTTCATTATTATCATTTATCATCAAACCTTACCAGTTGGAACGTATTACAACATGGTTAAACCCTGAACAATACGCGCTTACATCAGGATATCAAATTATTCAATCACTTGTAGCATTTGCATCAGGCGGTTTCTGGGGCGTTGGATTTGGTAATTCTAAACAAAAATTATATTGGATTCCTGAATCACATACCGACTTTATTTTTGCGGTTATTGGTGAAGAATTAGGGTGGATTGGCTGTATTTTAGTAATTGGCTTATTTTGGACATTAATTCACAGAGGTTTAATCATAGCATCTCGTTGTCCTGATATGTACGGTAAAATATTAGCGGTCGGAATTACCTTCTCAATAGGTTTCCAAGCATTTTTGAATATCTCTGTTGCAACTTCCTTCTTACCAGCAACAGGTGTTCCGTTACCTTTTATCAGTTACGGTGGTTCTTCTTTAATGGTTTCATTGTGGATGATTGGCGTACTTTTAAACATTTCTAAAAAACGAATTAAGAAAATAAGGACTCGTTCAAATGTCAGATACTTGTAAGAAAAAATATACTTATTTCATCACAGGTGGCGGTACAGGCGGACATATTTACCCTGCAATCGCAATCGCTGAAGCTCTTAGAAAAGATGAAACAACAAAAAATATTTATTACATCGGCAATCCAAACAATTTGGAATATGGAATCGTAAAAAAAGCGCGTTTCAAATTCTTGCCAATCAAAGTTTCTGGTATGCCAAGAAAAATCGGCTGGGACTTCATTAAATGGGGTATAGAGCTTGAACTTGCAAACTGGAAAGCTCTTTACTATTTGTGGAGATTCAAACCTGATGCTATTTTAGGCACAGGCGGGTATGTTTCAGCACCAGCATTAATGGCATCAAATTTAACTAAAACACCTTATATGATTCACGATTGCGATGCTCAACCAGGAATGGTATCAAAATTTGTTGCGCCAATGGCAAAACAAGTTTCTCTTGCATTTGAAGATTCTGCTAGTTACATTCATTCAAATAACATTAGCATTAACGGAAACCCAATAAGAGAACAATTTAAAACACTTACAAAAGAACAAGCTCGTCAAAATATGAACCTTGAAAACAAGACTACAATTACAATTATGGGCGGTTCACAAGGGGCTAAATCAATTGATGAAGCGACAATTCAATGTTTAAAACAAATTTTTGAAAAATATGATGTTCAAGTAATTTTCCAAACAGGCGCAAAACATTATGAAAACACAGTTAAAGCGCTTGAAGAAGTTTATCCAGAATTTGAACATAACAAAAATTTAGTTATAAAACCGTATTTTGATGATATGGTTACAGCCTTAAAAGCTACTGATATAGCAATTTCTAGGGCTGGTTCATTAAGTTTGTCAGAAATTTGCGCATGCGGAATTGCACCAATTCTAATTCCATACCCTTATGCAGCGGCAGACCATCAACGCAAAAACGCTAAATCACTTTTAAATAAAGACGCTTGCTTATATTTAGAAGACAAAGAAACCACAGGTGAAACTTTATTAGAAAAATTAGACGAATTACTTTCTAACCCTGAAAGATTGGCGACAATTCAAGCAAACACAAGAGATTTAGCTAAATTGGATGCGACTCAAACAATTGTTGAACAACTTAAAAAGGTAGCATCACATGAATAAAACTTACGAAGAAGCTTTAAATTTATTGACATCTCAAGGTAAATTTTACATAAACCTTGGGCTAGGAAGAATTTCAGCAATTTTGGAGTTATTAGGAAATCCTCAAAAACAATTGAAATGTATTCATGTTGCTGGAACTAACGGAAAAGGCTCTGTTTGTGCGATTTTAAGCACTATTTTGACAGAAGCAGGCTTCAAAACAGGACTTTTCACAAGTCCGCATATTTTCAAATACACAGAAAGAATACAAATTGACGGAAACCAAATTTCAGAAGAGGTTTTTGCAGAAAAAGTTTTTAAAATTCAAAATTTAGCAGAAGAAAATGACATTCATCTAACAGAATTTGAAATTTTAACTGCTGTTATGTTTGAATATTTTGCTGAAAACAAAGTTGACTACGCTGTTGTAGAAGTTGGTTTAGGTGGAAGATACGATTCTACAAACGTTATAGAAAATCCTATTTGTTCAATTATTACAACCATTGACTTTGACCACACTGAACGTTTAGGAAACACTATCGAAAAAATTGCAACAGAAAAAGCAGGTATTATAAAATCAGATTGTCCTGTTGTTATAAACGCTACAAACAAAGGGTTTGATACAATCAGAAAAATTGCAAGCGCTGACCAATTACTAATTGCGCGTGAATATAACCTTGGAGAAATGAGCCTAAAAGGATTTCACCAACAAGAAAACCTTGCTCTTGCAATAAGTGCCTTGCTTTTAATCGTTCCAGATATTAAAATTACAACAATTCAAAGCGCATTGAAGCACGTTAGACATTTTGGAAGATTTCAATATTTTGAAGACAAAAAAGTTCTAATCGACGGTGGGCATAACCCTAATGGCATCAACATTTTACGTCAAAATTTGGATATATATTTTAAGGGTTATAAAAAAAGATTTATTTTTGGTTGTTTAAAAAACAAAGATTACAAAAAAATGGTTGAAATTCTTTTTAAACCTGAAGATGAGATTTATTTTAACCACTTCAGCCACGCAAATTCTGCAACTTACGAGGAATTATCTTCTGTATGCAAATATCCTTCTAAAGAATACACAGGCAATTTGCCTGATTTTGACGGTATTACTATCGTTTGCGGTTCTTTATACATGATTGCAGAAGTAGTTAAAGATTTTGGAATTGAAGAAAATCTTTAAGAATGTTTCCGTTTACCTAAATTTACTTTCATACCAACTTCAATACCGTTTCCCCTTCCAACAGCAGAAACTGTAAGGTCATTTGAAAGTTTATAGTCTGCACCAGCAGCCCAACCATTTTTATTTGCACTTACAAATGCATTCATTTTACCATTAGTAGAACTGTATGTAGCACCACCATGAACTCCAGAAGATGTGTCATATCCACCTTGCATAGAAAAACCACTTGTGTTATAACCCATTCCAAAGCCTTTTTCTCCTGCGTATGCCTTAAAGTTTTTATCTGTATAACTCAATGTATTCGCTTTAAATTTCAACGAACCATCTTCGCCTATAGGTAAACCACCTTTATAGTTTTGTTCTTCTTTTTTGTTAGTACCTTTAGCTTTTTCCAAGTCTTCATTTGCGTTATTTTCTGAAGCCTCTTTATAAGCCTTTTCTTGTTCTTTTTCTAAAAATTTAATATTTGCTTCTGCATCTGCTTTTTGGGTATTTAAATCAGTTGCAGTTGCTTGCAATTGTTCTTTTCTTTGTTGCAAATCGGTACTTTTTTGAGACAAATCAGCACCTTCTGATTGTTGATTTTTTAATAATTGCTCTTGTTCTTGTTTTTGCTTATTAAAGTCTTCATTCATTTTATCTAAATCGGACATCGACATATTCAAATCTTGTAATTTTTGTTGGTTTGCCGAATAATCTGCATCATCTTTGCTACCAGACTCTATTACTCCTTTTAGTTGGTTTATTTCTGCCTGAACTCCACTTTTTCTAGTTTGAACATCAGAAATTTGTCCTCCTAATGTTGAAATTTTACTAGTGGTTTCTTGTTGTGCAACTGAATTTGCAGCAACGTTATTGTCATTCGTTGCTATATCATTTTCATTTTTTGTAATTTCAGAATTATTTTCTGAAATTTTTGCTTCTACACGATTAAGATTAATCTTTTCATTTGATATTTGTTGATTAATTGTTGCTATATCCATACACGTATACCTTTTCACATTACATTAATACTCTCTATATCGGAACAACTAGGAGAAACTTTATATTACAGTGGAGATTTTACGTTATTTTTTACATTCTGTTACAAATTCTTCAATTGAAATTAGTTTTAATATAAATAATTTGTAAAGGTATAGATTAAATTTCTTGATTATGTATAATATTACTAAGATATAGAGGAAAATTATGCAAGAAACTTTAGAAAGAAAACAAATTAAAAGTATCGATTTCAACTGCGATTTAGCTCAAAGTTTCGGTATTTATAAAAATAACGCTGAATACGATATCCTAGACTATGTTAGCTCTGTTAACATCGCTTGCGGATTTCATGCTGGCGATCCATTAATCATCAAAAACGCTTTATTAAAAGCTAAAGAAAAAAATATTGTAATTGGCGCTCACATCGGTTTTGACGATATTCAAGGCTTTGGTTACAGAGAAATGCAACTTTCAGAGGAAGAAATTGAAGCTCTTGTAATTTACCAAGTTGGCGCAATTGCATCTTACGCTAAAACTTTAGGTCTTGAAATTGAACACGTAAGACCACACGGCGCTATGTACAAACAATGTGCAACAGATTTTACATTCGCTTGTGCAGTTGCAAATGCAATTAAAAAATGCTCTCCATGGCTTGTTTACTATGGTGCGGCAGGTGATGTAACTAAAAAAGTTGGCGAATATGTTGGAATTAACGTAGCTCAAGAATTATTCTTAGACAAAGCTTACAACTCAGACGGCACAATTGATTTTGCCTCAAAAGATAATTCAAATTTAGATTTCAACGTCAACAGATTAAAACACTTACTTTCAACAAGTGAAATCAACAACAATTTAAACGGAAAAACAATCGTAGAAGCTGATACAATTCACTTCTCTAACAAATATGAAAACTCAGTTGAAATTATTAAAGCTGCAAAAGCTTTGATTACACCAGAACCAGTAAATTACATCAAAGTTAAAAATTCTGGTTGGGCAGAATAATTTAAAATAAACACGTATAATAGAAGGCAATAAGGAATATGAATAATAATTTTAAAGATACATTTAAGGATAAAATGAAAGAAGCTGGTTGGTTATTACCAGGGTTAGAAGTAAAAAGATGGTTCGCATTAATCTTTTTAGGCTCGTTATTAATCACTATTGGTTTAATGATTTTCTTTAACCTAAGACCTGTTTATTTCATCATGGAATTTATCAGAAAAATCGCTCTTGTAGTTCCAACAGACATTTTGGCAGTTGTAATTACAATTGGTGGTGCGTTACTATTCTTTAAAGGTTGGCAAAAAACTAACATCTCAATGTTAGACACTCATAACGGTAGAGAAAAAGAAACTCTATTAGAAAACTTATACAGAAGAAGAAAATTAAACAGAGGACCTAAAATCGTTGCTATTGGTGGCGGTACGGGTTTATCTATGTTATTAAAGGGTATTAAAAGAATTACAAATAATATCACAGCCGTTGTAACTGTTGGTGATGACGGCGGTTCATCTGGTAGATTACGTGAAGAAATGGGCGTTTTACCTCCAGGAGATATTAGAAACTGTATTGCAGCGTTAGCTGACAATGAAGATTTAATCACAAAATTATTCCAATATCGTTTCAACACAGGTGAAGGCTTAAAAGGTCACAGTTTCGGTAATTTATTCCTAACTGCTCTTTGCTCTATCACAGGTGATATGGTTAGAGCCGTAAAAGAATCTTCTAACGTTTTATCAATCAGAGGTAGAGTTTTACCTTCAACACTAGATAATATGAAACTTGCGGCTGAATACGAAGACGGAACAATTGTTCACGGTGAATCAGCTATTCCAGAAGAACACAAAAAAATCAAACGTTTATTTACAGAACCTGAGCACTGTAAAGCATTAGAAGACGTTATTGAAGCAATCAAAGATGCTGATTTAATCATTCTTGGACCTGGAAGTTTATACACGAGTGTTATTCCAAACTTGTTAATTAAAGAAATTTCTGAAGAAGTTATTAAATCAAACGCTAAAAAAATCTATGTTTGCAACATTATGACTCAACCAGGAGAAACTGATAACTACGCTGTTTCTGACCACATCAATGCACTTTATAAACATGCTGGTAGCAACAAGCTTATTGACGCTGTTTTAGTTAACAATGTTCTACCAAAGAACATGGCTGACAAGTATGAAAAATGCGGTCAAATGCCAGTTGTTTTAGATAGATACAATGTTCATGTTGACATCGTTGAAAAGAAACTTATTGAAGAAAGTAAAGAAGGTCTTGTAAGACACAGTTCTAACCGTGTTGCAAGAGCAATTTATTACTGGTTTAGAAAATCATCAAAAAAGAACAATAACAAATAAGAAGTAGGAGTAAACGTGTTTAAATTAGCGAAAAAATTTGTCGATACATCTCTTTCAAGTATGAAAGCAACACAAGCTTGTTTAATATTTATTTCGCTAGTAACAATGATTTACTTCATTTTAAACTTGATGAATATTCCAATGCCAGAACCTGTAAAAAATGTTTTTGACATTATTTACAACTTCCAAAGCAATGTTTATAAACCTGAATTAGCACTAATTCCAGTCGATTTTACATTTATGACATTCGCAATTGAAATGTTACTTATTGCAGGATTGTTGGTATATTCTCAATCTTTCTTAATTGAATTTGAAGAACATCTTAATAAAGTCATAAAAGATGATAACAGACGTTACGAAGAAAAATTCAATAAAAACTTGGCTCAGAGTGCTAAAAAAATTGAAAATCAAAACAATTATTTTGCTATTTTGTTTAATATAAAAATGGCTCAAAATGCTAAAATGATTTATGACCAACAAAAGAAAATTGATATTGATGTAAAAAAACAAGAAACCTTAAACAGATTGAGAAATCTTATTGTAAGCACTTTTGGGGTTTATGTTGAAACTATTGCATCTGGTTCACTTGCATATTTCACTGATATTAACCTATGCAACAAGGTTTTTGATTTAATTTTAGATTTTCAAAATAAAGTTAGACAAGAATTAATGTCTTATAATATCAAAATAGATGTTGTTACTGCCGTTTGTATTGCAGGCAAACATGACAGAAAAGAAACTTACGTTCCAAAGTTAGAAAAATTATTAAACCTTGCTCTTCCAAACAGAATAATGGTTTTGAACGAATTTAAAAATAGGTATGAAATATTAAAAGAAAAAACTTATGAATTTACCGAATTAGGCACTTACGCATTAGGTGATAATTTCATTGATGTTCTTTCTGTAAACAAAAAAGCTTAGTCTTCAATTGGTTGAGCACCAATAGTAAGCGTTGCATCAATTTCTATTGTGTAACGAATAATTGCATGTGAAATTAATAACAAATATGGATTAACATCGTTTACATTTGATAAATTAACTTTCGCTTTTGGTGTTTCTGTATCAATTTGCTCTTGCGGAGATTGTTTTTTAAAATCAATTACAGACTGCATTGAGTATTGTTTACTTTCGTTTTGCAACTTTTTCAGTAACTTTTCACGTGGGAATTTTTCAGAGCAAGTAATTGAAATATCCACAGAATTACCTGTAACAAGACTTACAACAGCATTGACGTTTCCATAATTAACGGTTGTAATCATTATTTTTATAAACGTATCAAATTGCTTGTCTTCTTTTTCTTGTTCAATCTCTAAATCAAAGCCGACACCCTCTTGCAATGGTAACCATGGCAAATAAAGCAACATCAAATTTTTAAGAGTTTGAGTTGAATCATTTTGAGAAGTTGCTGAAACACTTGCATTAATAATGTTTATTGTATCTTGCAACGGTGTAATGTCACCCATGCCCTTTGATGTAGCCAATGTCATCATTGAAACCATTTTGTTCATTGCAATTTTACTATTTCGTTGCAAAAGGTGAGAAACTCTTGATATATTCACATTTGAATCCAACTGAGATGCTAGTTTTTGTTTAAATGCTGTTAATTCTTCAGCCGTCATACCTTGAGTTTTTTGATTTGTTTGCATTTCATCAACAGCTTCACTATCTTGCATAATTTGTTCTCGCAAAATATTTGGATTATTCCTGATATTATTTTGCAATTGATTGTGTGGATTGCGCAAATTCGCATTTCTAACACCGTGTTGCGCTCTATCATTAATATATCTTGATGAATCTGGCAAGTTATTTTTCATTCTATCTTGAATCATCTCTTGTCTTCTATTCATCATATCTTCTGTATTTTTAATTTGGTCTTCAAATTCACCTTTTGGTGGAGGTGGTTGGTTTGGTTTGTTATTTTCCGCTGGAAATTGTGGCTTGTGACCGCCATGTTCAGGATGATTTGGAACATGTGGTGGAAGCGGTTGATTTGGATGAGGCAACGGATTTGGAATATTCGGCAAATTCGGTTGCTGATTTGGCAAGTTAGGTTGATTTGGTTGGTTAGGCTGATTTGGTTGAGGTGTTAAATCAGGTCTTGCAGGTTGCTTACCAATTAAATCAGACAAATCTGGCAATTTTGCCGTTGGAAAATTATGTTGTTGCTGTTGTGGAAGTTGAGGTTGCTGTGGATTTTGAGGATTTTGTGCTTGTTGGGGATTATTAGGTTGTTGAGCTTGGGGAGTTTTTCCATCATTTTGCACCATAACCAACAATTCAACCATACTTTTTGGTAAGTTTAGAACTTCTTTTATATAAACAGCTCTATCTATACTCGCAAGGTTGTTCATTCTCAATTGTTGTGGGTTTACAAAATTACGTTGAACATTGTTGATAATATTATTATGTGTTTGTTGTACTAAATTTTTGGCAACGTTATTTTTTGGCGCAGACTCTGTGTTAATGTGCGTACTTGCACTTTTTAGATTCGCCATTTTTTGTTGATTTAATTTAAGTTTTAACCAATTAACATTGTCCATATTAATTACTATGCCATTGTTCAGCGATTTTCAAACACTAGGCTATAGGTAAATATGATTGTGGGTAACTGTAATCTTCTTTAAAACCTATGTGTCTGTACATTTTTAATGCTGGAATATTATTTGTTTCAGCAGAAACATTCACTTCTGTAAAATCTCTTTCACCTGAGTGGGCTTTATTCAATATATGTTCTACAGATTTTTTAATTAAATGTTTTGCCAAACCTTTTCCTTGATGTTCTTTTTTGATTGAAACAAGTGGAATGTTTGCAATTCTACCACCTGTAATATTTGTAAAGCAGAAACCACAAGGTCTTCCATTATGTAAAAGAACGCTTGTTGATTCAGGTAAAAATTCTCCGTATACACCATTTACAATTTTGTCTAAAATGTCGTTTGTTCCATCTTTTGTCAAATATCTTGGATCAAACAATGCATCTGAAGCTGTTTTAAAACCTTCATGAATAACATCTACAGCAGCATCAAAGTATAAATCGTCCCAAGTTACAACTTTGTAGCTTTCATCTTGGGGTTCATTTGCAACACTTCTAAGGATTTCTTCTGAATTTTTATTATCCATCATAAATCTAAGAACAGCAAGACCTACAAATTTGAAACCAAAGTGTGCAATATCACTTGTGAAAGATGATTGAACACCTAACAATGGGTAACAAACTACTTTTTCTTTTCTTTCTGCTTCAGTTTCTTTCAAGAATCTTTCCATTAACAATCTACGTTTTGTTGTCAAATCTTCGTTTCCTAAGCAGTGGATAACATTCAACTCTATTGATTCTGAAATAGCTGTTGTATAAACTAAAAACGCTGTTGGAATGTGGTTTTCCAATAGAACAATACATTTTACGTATTCCTTATCAACCGCATCTGTAAAATCTTCATATTCTAATGGTTCAAGTTCAAACATATAATCTGACTTTGCAACTGAACGAAAATCATTATAAACTCCGCCAAAGATTTTATAAAGATTTGAATTTAGTATCTCGGTTTGATAATTAGCGTTTTCCATAGTTTTTCCTTTATAAAGTATGATGCATTTTTTCTTTTTTAGTATCTAGGTATCTTTTATTATATTCCGTAATTTCTGATTTGATATGCACTATATCGTGTATTTTTAATCCATAACCTTCTAAACCTACAATTTTTTTAGGATTATTTGTAATCAAATTGAAGGTTGTAAAGCCTATATCACGTATAATTTGAGCCCCTACACCGTAATCACGTAAATCTTCTTTAAAACCTAAAGAAATATTTGCTTGAATTGTGTCTTCACCTTTTTCTTGCAAAGAATAAGCTTTAATCTTATTTACCAATCCAATACCACGACCTTCATGGTCATGCATATAAACAAGAGCGCCCTTTCCGTATTCATTAATCATTCTCAATGCGTTGTGTAATTGAGAGTTACAATCACATTTCAAGCTATGGAAAACGTCACCTGTAAGACATTCAGAATGTACTCTAATCAATGGAATTTTATCACTTCCGTCATCTTTTACCAAAGCAACATGTTCATGCCCGTTGACATGATTAACGTATCCATAAATTCTAAAATCACCGAATTTTGTTGGCAAAAAGGCTTCTGCTTCACGAGTTACAAGTTTTTCTGATTGAAGACGATATGCAACAAGTTCAGAAACAGATATAAATTTGTAACCATGCTCATCAGCAAATTTTCTCAAATCGTCACGTCTTGCCATTGTGCCATCTTCATTCATAATTTCACACATAACACCCGCAGGTCTATGTTTTGCAAGCATTGCCATATCAACACAAGCTTCTGTATGACCAATTCTTGTAAGAACTCCGCCTTGTTTTGCGACACAAGGGAAAACATGCCCTGGGCGACGTAAGTCTTGAGGTTTTGCATCAGGAGCTATTGCAACTTCTACAGTTTTTGCTCTGTCAAAAGCTGAAATACCTGTTGTTACACCAAAACTTTCTGATGCATCAACACTTAAAGTAAACGCTGTACGCATCTTTTCTGTATTGTTTGCAACCATTTGAGGCAAAGCCAAATTTTTTGCAATCTCATCCGAAATTGCAAGACAAATCAAACCTCTACATTCTTTTGCCATAAAATTTATAATTTCTGGAGTTACGCATTGTGCTGAACACAATAAATCGCCCTCATTTTCGCGATCCTCATCATCTGCAACGATAATTGGAATACCACGTTGAAAGTCTTTTATAGCATCTTCAATTTTATCAAATTTAAATTCGCCCATTACATAAACCCATTTTCTTTCAAAAAACTTTCTGAAATTGTTGATGTTGTTTTTTCATTCAACAAAAATTTTTCGATATATTTTGCAAAAACATCTGTTTCTATGTTCACCATATCGCCAACTTTTAATTCTGACAAATTAGTATTTTCAAAAGTGTGCGGAATTACAGCAACTTTAATAGTTTTCCCCTGAATTTCAGCAACAGTAAGGCTTATGCCATTGATTGTTACTGAACCTTTTTTGATAATATAACGACTTGCTTCGTCAGTTACTTCAAATTTCATGTTATAAAAATCAGCACTTTTTTGAGAAGAAACAAGTTTTGCAACACTATCGACATGTCCTGAAACTAAGTGTCCACCAATTCTTTCGTTTAAAGTTAGAGCTCGTTCAAGGTTCACTTTTTCACCTTTTTTTATAGATAAAAAGGTTGTAACTTTTAATGTTTCATTTGAAACATTCGCCGTAAAAGCGTTTTCACTCATCTCGACCACAGTTTGGCAAACTCCGTTTATAGCGATTGAATCACCAATTTTCGTATCACTTAAAACTTTGTTGCAAGAAATAGTGATTTCAGCGCCGTTTGAAGTTTGTGTAAAATCTTTGACTATGCCAATTTCTTCAATAATGCCTGTGAACATAATTCTATTGTACCATAACTATTTACCAATGCAAAAATTATCAAAAATATTGTTCAAAATGTCGTCTGTGATTACTTCTCCAGTAATTTCATCCAAACATAAAAGTGCTTGTTTTACATCTATTGAAATCAAGTCTTGTAACTCGTTAACCTTTGCAGCCATATACGCTTGCATTAGGCTTTCTTTCGCTTTTTCAAGGCAATCTTGTTGACGTTTATTTGTAATAAATTCTGTATCTTCTGGAGAAAATTCCAAAATGATTTCTTTGATTTTTTGCTTTAATTCCTCAATACCAAATTCAGCTTTTGCTGAAATACAAATTGCATCTTTTGGTCGTTCTTGAGCTAAATCACACTTGTTTGCAATGATAAGATGTTTTTTATCTTGGATAAAATCTAAAATGATTTTATCTGCATCGTTTAAACCACTTGTTAAATCGTACATAAAGATAACTAAATCAGCCTCTTTTGCTGCTTGTTTAGAATATTCAATTCCGATTTCTTCAACCTTGTCAACACTTTCGTCTTCTCTAATACCTGCAGTATCAATCAATGTAACAGGTATACCTAAATCAAGAGTTTCTGTCAAAACATCTCGAGTAGTACCTGCAATGTCAGTAACAATTGCTCTATCAAGGCTTAAAAGAGTGTTAAACAATGAAGATTTACCAACATTTGGTTTACCAACAATCGCAATCTTAATCCCTTGACGCATAATATTGCTTGATTGTGCATTTGACAAAATTTTATCAATTTTTTCAATTTCACTTTCAAAATCGTTAATCAAACTTTCATAAGTCGGTTCTGCAACATCCTCAGGAAAGTCAATTCCTGCAACAATTCGAGAAAGTGTTTCAAAAATATCACCCTTAATTTCAGAAACTTTTTGAGCTAAAACTCCTGATAAATTCTTTGCCGATTGAATGGCAAAATTTTGAGTTTTTGAATGAATTAAATCGGCAACAGCTTCTGCTTGTGATAAATCTAATTTTTTATTCAAGAATGCTCTTTTTGTAAATTCGCCTCTTTCAGCCATTCTAGCACCGTTTTTCAAAACAATTTCCAAAATATTTTTAACTACGTTAATTCCGCCATGGCATTGAATTTCAATAACATCTTCGCCTGTATAACTATTTGGATTTTTAAAAGGTAAAACAACAACCTCATCAACCTTTTTGTCATTATCTACAATCCAGCCGTGACAAATCATTCTAGGTGTAATTTTTCCAGTAAAAATTTGTTCTGTAATTTCAAAGCTTTTTTCACCAGAAATTCTTATAACACCAACTCCGCCTGTACCTAATGGAGTTGAAATAGCTGTAATTGTGTCAAATTCTTGAATAATGTTCATATCTCGATTATAGCGATAACATAATTTACATGCAAATTTTAATCCTATTGACCCAAATAATAGCCCGAAAGTCGCATTAAAAAACCCTCAAAATTGGTTATTATACATCAAAAGGTGTTTTCTTATGTTTTATAATTATTACCAATACGACGATTACAATTTTGACAGTTGCACAGCAAAAGGCGTATGTGCAACCGATCCGACAATTTCTTCTTTGCAAGAAGTTATTATAATGTACTTGAAGCAGCTTGCGTTTTATACACTAAAACTTAAAAAACGCGGAGTTACAAACAAAGTTATTAAAGATAATATTATAAACACGCTCTCTGGACTTGTTTCAAATACTGATTACTCTCAAGAACAGTTCAAAAACATTATTATGACTATCTATGAAAATCTTAGGCAGTCTAAAATCCTTTATGAACGTATTTGTAAAGATAATAACATTACAGCCGAAAAACTTGAAAGCCAATTAAAAGTTGATAAAAAACTTGACTTAACCGAAGCAATTAAGCAAGGTGAAAAAGAATTTATCCGAAAAAATAAACTTTTAACACCCAAACAACGTCATCTTTATGAAATTATGTTCGTTTTGATTAAAAATGTTTGTATAAATTTAATTCAGCTAAACAGTTATGAACAAAATTGCGAAGAAGCTTATTATTCAATGCTTCAATTGTTGAATATGATAAATTATCGGAAGGTTTCACCCGAAAAACTTAAAAAAGTAATAGAAAGTTTCACAAAGATTAATTACAAGTTAATCAGAATGATTCACAATGTCGAAATTGAAACCTACGGCACTCCTGAAACTGTTGAAGTGTCATTCTCAACACGTCCACACAAAGCTGTTTTGGTATCAGGTTCAAATTTAAAAGAACTTGAAGCAGTATTAAAAGCAACAAATAACACTGATGTAGATGTTTACACTCATGGTTCAATGATTGTTGGACATACTTTTCCAAAATTAAAAATTTATCCTCAACTAAAAGGTCAATTCGGACTTGGAGTTGAAAACTGTCTTCTCGATTTTGCAACTTTCCCTGGGGCAATTTTGATGACGAAAAATTCGCTTCAAAATGTCGAATATCTTTATCGTGGACGACTTTTCACAACAGATTTAAACGCACCAAAAGGTGTGACAAAAATTGAGAACGGAGATTTCAAACCGTTTTTGAAATCTGCACTTGATGCAAAAGGTTTTGCAAAAGGACAAGTTCGAGAACCGCTTATGTTAGGATTTCAAGACGAAGTTATTGAGAAACGAGTAGATAGTATCATAACAAAAATTCGTGCAAGAAACATAAAACACCTAATAATAATTGGAATATTAAATCACACTTCACTTCAAAAACGTTATTTTGAAAGATTGTTGAAAACATTGCCTCAAGACAGTTATGCAATAACACTTTCAACTTATATTCCAAAAGCAAATACCTTTCAAATAAATTCTAGTTACGATTTTTCAATAATGTATAAAATTATGGAAGAATTTAACAAAAAAATGCCAGACAGGCTGTTTGATACCTCGGTATTCTTGACAAAATGTGACAAATACGCAATTGCAAATATGCTTAATTTGAAAACTTTGGGTGCAAAAAACATTTTCTTGAGTCACTGTTCGCCAATGGTGATAAATCAGATGATTTTAGATGCATTTAAAGACATCTTTGACATAAAAGTCATTTCCACTCCTCGAGATGATATGGCAATTATAGAAGGTTAGATAATTGGCAAATTTAGTTTGCAAAATTTACTAAACCTCTAAACTTCCGAACCTCAAAACCTCTTTTCTTAAATTTCTTGCCTAAAATTCAGTTTTGTTCTAAAATAATCGGTATGATGAAACTACATAATACTTATACAGACAAAACAGAAGAATTTAAACCGATTGACGGTAACAAGGTTAAAATGTACGTATGCGGTCCAACCGTTTACGATTACGCACACTTAGGACACGCCCGTTGTTATATCACATGGGACGTGTTATACAGATATTTAAAATTCAAAGGTTACGACGTAACTTATTGCCGTAACGTAACCGATGTTGATGACAAAATCCTTAAAAAGGCTGAAAAAGAAGGTAAAACACCTGAAGAAGTTTCAACCTATTGGTACAAATCTTTCACAAAGAGTATGGAAGGCTTAAACAACCTAAAACCAGATATTGAACCTTTTGCGACAAAAACATTAGGTGAAATGATTTCTATCGTTAAGGATTTAATCAAAAACGATTACGCTTACGAAGCAGGTGGTGACGTTTATTTTAGAGTTAAAAAGTTTAAAAACTATGGTATGCTTTCAAAACAACCAATTGACCAACTTGAAAGCGGTGCTAGAGTAGAAGTTGGAGATTTAAAAGAAGATCCACTAGACTTCGCTTTATGGAAAAAAGACGAAAAATTTGGCTACAACTCACCTTGGGGAGTTGGTCGTCCAGGTTGGCACATTGAATGTTCTGCAATGAGCAGAAAATATTTAGGTAAAACTATTGATATTCACGCTGGTGGCGCAGATTTAATCTTCCCTCACCACGAAAACGAAATCGCTCAATCTGAGTGTGCTAACGGTTGCAAATTCGTAAATTATTGGTTACACAACGGTTTTGTAACTATTAATAAAGAAAAAATGTCTAAATCTTTAGGTAATTTCTTAACTATTGACAAAGTTTTAGAAAATTACGATGCAAATACAATCAGATTATTCATTTTGACAAACCATTACAGAATGCCTGTTGAATTTTCTGATGAAGTTCTAAAATCTGCTCAAGCAGGTGCAAAACGTTTAACTAACGCAAAAGCAACTCCTATTGACGAAAGTTTAGATATTACTCAAACAGAAGAATATAAGCAATTTACAGAAGCTATGGATGACGATTTGAACACATCTAAAGCGCTTGCAGTTCTTTTCGACCTTGTAAACAAAGCAAACAAAGACGAAAAGAATGCTTACACACTTCTTGTAAAATTAGGTTCAGTTCTTGGTTTCAACTTTGCAAAAACTGAATTGACAGAAGAAGAATTAACCGAAAAAGTTAAGTCTGTAAGCGAAGATTTAGGAATGACCCTAAATTCTATGGACGAACTTTTAGAGTTAAGAAAAAAATCTCGTGAAGAAAAAAATTGGGACATGGCGGACAAAATCCGTATGGCACTTGATAAAGTCGGAATCGTTTTAAAAGATTCTAAGGACGGAACTACTTGGGAATTAAAAAAATAAAAAATATAATTTTAGGACTTGTAATTTTTGCACTAGCATTTGCAAGTCCTAAAATGTATGCAACAAATATATTTCAGCCAGTAAGAGTTGGTATTGGTAATCAAAATTGGTCAACATTTAATTATCAAAAAATTACTCTTTTTGGCACTTCTGACGTACAAATTTATGAAAAAAATACGTCAAAATTGATTACATCAGTACCTTCTGACACAAATATTGTAATCTCTTTGAAGGATGAAACTTACACGATTGAGGTTGGCGAAGAAACTTTCACTACTCCAGAAACACTTACTTTGGAATGTCCTAACGGATTTTTAGGTGTGGACGGATTAAAAAGAAAAGGTCGTCAAGCCCTTTATAGAACCTCTTTTGAGATAGTTAAAAAAACTAATACAACTAATTTATTTTACTTAGTAAATGTTTTAGACCTTCAAGATTACTTGAAAGGTGTTGTACCAAATGAAATGCCTGTAAGCTTTGGCATTGAAGCCCTTAAAGCGCAAGCCGTTGCGGCAAGAAACTATGTTCTAAGTCCAAGAACAAAACTCGTAAAAGAATATGACGTAGTTGATTCAGTTGCAAGTCAAGTATATTTTGGTGCTAACACAGAAGATTACCTTTCAAATCGTGCTGTTGAAGAAACAGAAGGAATAATTGCACAATACAATTGGAATTTGATTTTAGCCCAATATAGTTCAACTGCTGGTGGCTATACAGAAAGTTTTGCAAATGTATTTTCTGACCCAGTTAATAAAAAATTTCCATCGAGCTCAAAACCTTACTTGGTGGCAAAGGCCGATATGCTTACTCAACCTCCACTTGTTACAGAAGAGCAAGTTCGAGATTATTATATGAACAAACCTGATTCTTATGATATTCGTTCTCCATATTATCGTTGGCAAAAAGAATGGACAAAAGAAGAATTACAAGAAGTTTTGTCAAAAACTCTTGTATCACAATCAAAAACTGGTTTCGTATTTCCAAAATTAATGAAATCGGAAGATTTTGGCGAATTAGTTTCAATAAAACCAATTAGCAGAGGTGAATCTGGCAAATTGATTGATGTTGAAATTAAAAGTACAAAAGGAACTTTTGACGTACAAAAAGAACTTGTTATCAGACGAGTTTTTCAAAAAAATAACATCTCACTTCCTAGCGCAAATGTAGTTTTTGACTTTATTAACAACGAAGAAACAGGCGAAACAAAAATTGTTGCATACGGTGGTGGCTTCGGTCACGGTGTTGGAATGAGCCAATATGGCGCTGGTTTTATGGGCAAAGAATTAAAAATGCCTTATGATAAAATTTTAAAACACTATTATACAGGAATTTCTTTAACCACAATACCTGTAATTATTTCATCATACCAAACACAACAAAAAGTGACTCAAAAAGTATATTTAGAACACAAAACAGCCAATTTAGTTATAGACAATAAGTTTAATTTGTCAAAAATAAACTTAATTATAAACGGCAAAGAAACTTCAATTCCACTAACTCAAGGAATTTCAAATTTCAGAACACCCATTAAAATTGATATTTCATATTTAGTAAAAAAAGGTGAAAATGTAATTACTTTTTGCTATCCTTTAGATGAAGGCTCAATGAAGGCAGCAAGATTATATATAGAAACGGTAAACCCAAATGCAGACAAGTTCGGCTTCTAACGAAGGAAAAACAACAACTATCTTAAAAGCGGCATGGCTTATCGCCGTAGTTACAGTAATAAGCAAACTCGTAGGCTTTTTACGAGATGTAATTATCGCAAACTATTATGGTGCATCAGTTGTTTCTGACGCATATTTTTACGCATATCAAATTCCAGCCCTTGCTGTAATTCTTTTAGGCGGAATTGGCGGACCGTTTCACAGTGCAACCGTTGCTGTATTTACAAAAATTGTACCAAATTTGAAAGAAAAACCTCCAGAGGTTGCAGAAAAATTATTCAATACATTTTTAACTGCAAGTTTTATATTTTTCACTATATTAACAATAATTTTCTTTGTG
>CALBKW010000079.1 GCA_937895785.1 uncultured Candidatus Melainabacteria bacterium
AGGTCACCCATCATTTCTGTATTATCAATTTCAAGTTCTTTTGACATTTCTTTTGAAATCTTTTTAATACTTAAATCAGCATAAGTTAGCCCTTCCAAGTTGGTTTGCTTATCAGCATTTTTTACATTTTTAGTATTAATGGCATCTTTAACCTTGTATTCAATTTCTAAATCGTCAGTTGTACCAACTCTGTATGCGTGAGGTTTTGACTCTTTAAGGTCTTCAAGTGTTGTTTCCGCCATTACTGGTATTGAAATCATTAATAAAGTTAAGAGTAAAATAAGTTTTTTCATTATTTTAACCCTCCTTTATAAATTGTTTCGTTTACGTTGAATTGGTACAAGTTCAAGTTATCAACGGCTCTTTTACCAGCTAATCGTTGTAATTCCAAGTGATATTTTTTAGCTTCTTGTTCAGTCTTATATTCTTGCAAAACCATATTATCGTACATTGTCGAAGATACTGTAATATCTAAAATGTCACCTTTGTCAAGAGCTTGTGTATAATTTTTGTTATACAAAAGCAATCTTGCTCGAGTTTCTTTTAGTAAAGATAAAGAGTTTTTATAATTATAATAAGCATCAATAATTTTGTCTTGAAGGTTCTCCACAAGTCCAGCAAGTTCAATTAATTCGGTATCGGTAAGCGGCACTTCTTGCGGAATGTTTTTTCTGTTTAACAAATTTTGGGCAACTTTACCAGCGGCAAAAGCTGCCGTTTGAGTGTAATAATTAGCCCCTGCAAACGACGGAGCAAAAGATGCGCCACTAACGATTGCAGAAAGAGTTTTTGACATTAATGAAGAATGTATCCTTCGTTGACTTTCTGGAGTTGCAAGTTTTTTTAGTGCAAAAGCAATCACCTGATTGTTTTCAACTGTACCTTTCCATAGGTTTTCAATGTCCTCCATATCCTTCTTTTTTTGAAGTTCAACAAGGTCTTCAATCAGTTGTTTGTCATTAATAAGTAAAGAGCCTTTTAATTTTTTTACAGGTTCTTTTATTGTAACTTGTTGTTTCTCTACTTTGCCCAAATTAACAGTATCTGCAGATATTGCAGGCAAGCAAAACAACATTAATACACATATCGGCAACAATCTTTTCATATCAAATTTATATCACATACATAATGATAAATCCAATGGTCTATATAAAAATACATCTTTTGGTTGTTACTAGCATGCAAAAAAATCTATACAATAAAGACACACAGAAGGGAATGAATTAGTGGGAATTACTATTGATAATCAAATAGAAAAAGATAATGTAGCTGAAATTACAGTTACAACTATGAACGAAGATGAAGCATATAAATTATGTGTTAAAGCTGATGCTTTGAGATTAGCTAATATGTTTCAAGAGTCTATTCCAAAATATTTGCGTTCAATCTTTAATAAACGTGATAACGCAGATGCTTATTATGGCTTAGCTCTATCTTATAAAGCTTTGAAAAATTATGATAAAGCTATTGAAACTTTGGAAAAAGCATTGTCTTGTGTACAAGATGATTTTTCTATTTATTATGAATTGGGAATTTGTCACTTGCTAAATGGTACTCCTTGTCCTGCTATCAAGTGTTTGATTAAATCTATTCAACTTAACCCTGAAAATTTAAATGCTCAAGTTCAATTGGCTTTAGCTCATGAGCTTGTAGGTGAACAAGAAATGGCTTTAATGATTTATCAACGAATTATCGAAGTTGCTCCAGATTTCTTAAAAGCATACAAGCACAAAGCAGCTTTGTTAATGAGTTTAGACCAATACAAAGATGCAAGTACTGTATTTAATAATATTTTGAAAGTGAAACCAACATATGCTAAAGCTCTATTGGGTATTGGCATTTGTTTTGACAAATTAAAACGTTCTGTAGATGCGATGAGATATTACAAAAAATTTATTGAACAAAAACCAGAATCTTCTCATGCACCATTTGTCGAAAACCGATTATTCAAACTAAAAAACTCACGTCCAAAAGAAAGACGCTTTAGCCTTGTAACAAATCCGATGAATGCTTAATTTATCTTTGTAGTTCAAAGATTTTGAATTGGCTTGGATATAACTTGTCAAAGTGAAGAGTATTGTCTTCAACTTTGTAATCTTGTTTTTCAAAATCTTCACCATTAAATTGGTGCTCGCAAGTTACTGTATAATCAGCAGGTAGGGTTATTGACTTGTCGAAGATATCTTCGCCTTGCTTTTCTACTGTTATTTGATTACCGTTTTCATCAGTTGCGTTAAATTTTTCACTTGGAGCTTTGTAGTTTGCAACAACTAATAAAGCATTTTTAAGCGTTTCTTTTGTAATAAGCCATGCTACAAATCCATCATCTTCCTGTAAAATGATTTGAGCTTCGCCTTCTGTTACAACTTCAAAACTTTTTGCAAGTCTGTTTACTGAATCAAATCGGTTAAAGAAGTGGTAATTTTTGTTTCTTTTCATTGAAATTTCGTTACCAACAGTTTTTTCAACTTCTTTTTGAGTGAAGGATTCGTCACCGTCAACGTATAAAACTGGTCTATTGGCAAATTTACCGCCTGATAAGAATTTATATTTGAACCATTTGAATATAGCTCCGTTTTCACCCAATTGAGTCGGATATCTATCGAATGATGAAAATTCTCCATCCTGGTTGTTGTAAGTTTTTAAAACTGATACGTAATTCTTAGATTTTAAACTTACATTATAATTTGTTAATTCTTGATTATCTTCTGTAATTGCTTCAGGTGTTTTGTCTGATTGACAAGGAATATCATTTCCCCAAAGAACATCAAAGTGCATATCTTCATGGTATTCTTTGTAGTATTTATCCCAAAGCATATATTCTGCAAGTGTTGCAAAATAAGGAATCTTTGCTTTCATGTGTTTGTTTAATTCACCTAAAACATAAGACGGTGCTCTGTAGCTGATTGGTACACCGTTTGTAGCCGAAACTTTGTCTACGACATGGTCTACATGGTCAACTCTAAAACCGTCAAATCCATATTCAGATTGGAATTGTTCAAGGTGTTTGATGTAGAAATCAATTACAGGTTTGTTGAATTTACCATTTTCCAAATAAACGAAGTAATATGGAGTTTGGCAATCAAGGTTTGCCAATGACGTTACGTCCTTTCCGTCAACATCATAGTGCTTAAATATTGGGTAACCGCCACATTCGCTCATTTTGTAAAATACAGGAACTCCAGCAGAACACCAAGCTCCACCGCACATTGTCCATAAACCTGCAGATGTTAAAGCGTTGATAACAACACCACTATCTGTAATGTCTTGTTCTTCAAGATGTTTTGAAGATTTTACGTCAAGAGCTTTTGCTATAACCTCTTTAGCTTGTTTTACAAGTTTTTCTTGAGATTTCTTTTCTGACATTTCGTTAGAAATTTGTTTTCTAAATTCTACTAATTCATTGTTTATTTCGTCACAAATTTCTTTGTATGTAGCGCTAATATCGCCAGCACCACTTTTTAAGATTTGTTTATACAAATCTTTTGCAATATCAATATCTTCTTTAGAATGTTCTGAATTTAGTTCTAAAGAGTCTACTTTTGTACAAATTTTTTCAATAAGTTCATTAATATTGTACCAACGTGCAACTTGAGGGTTTGCCAATACAACTTTTTCAAATCTACCAGCTTGTGGTAAAACATCATAAATCACTGGGTGACCTGCAAGTTGAGCAAACTCAATAAATAGTTGAACTTGTTGTTTAACGTTATAATTCAAAGTTTTTTCAATTGTTTCATCGTTTAGTTTTGGACTAACATCGCTACTTGTTGGTAAGTATGCACAGCCAAAGTCACGAGGTTGAAAAGGTATTAAGTAAACGGTTGTGTTAAATATATTTCTTTTTAAATCGCCAGTTGGTAAAATTAAAATTTGTTTTACCCAATCAAAGAATTTACCTGGAGTTTCTGAATAGTTGCCATTACCAAGCGCGGCAAGGTTAATAAGTTTGATATCGTGACCTTCTTTTTTTAGCCAGTCAGAATTTTTAACGTTATTTCTTGCAAGTGGGCTAACTTGGTTGTTTTCAAAACAGAATTTTCCGTCTTTGAATATCCCGTTATTTTCCCATTTAACTTCTAATGCACAAAGAGTTTCAGCGGCAGAAAGTTCTTCTAATGCTTTTAAATGTGGATAATTTAAGTATCCATATTTCTCAACAATTGCACGTAATTGTTTTTTTCTGTCTTCTGAAAGTTCATTAAAGTGAGTGTATTCCTTTAATTTAGCGTAAACATCATTTAGAAATTCATCTTTTCTAACTTCTACTTTTTTATCAAATAATTTAAACATGACTTAATATCCTTTGATGTAATTTTAGCACATGACAAGCGGAATTGAGTATTTCTAATAAGTTTTCGTAACATTAGTTTATTATATCTATGTTTATTGTATTATTGTAATGTAAGTGTTTATTTGAAAGGAAGGATTATAAATGAAACCATTAAACGAATACATTGAACACACATTGTTAAAACAAGATGCAACTAAAGAACAATTTTTACAATTATTCAAAGAAGCGAAAGAACACAAATTCTTAGGTGTTTGTGTAAACCCTGCTTATGTTAAATTAGCTAAAGAAAACTTAGATGGTTCTGGCGTAAAAATCGTTACTGTTGTAGGTTTCCCTTTAGGTGCAAGTGATTCAAACGTTACTGCATTTGAAGCTAAGACAGCTATTGAACAAGGTGCTGATGAAATTGATATGGTTATGAATGTTTCAGCTATGAAAAATAAAGATTACGATTACATCGTGAACGATGTTAAAACTGTTAAAGCAGCTTGTGGCAACCACAATTTAAAAGTTATTTTAGAAACAGATTTGTTAACTAAAGAAGAAATTGCTAAAGCTTGCGAATTGTGCGTTGAAGCTAAAGCAGACTTAGTAAAAACTTCAACAGGTTTTGTTAAAGGTGGCGTAGGTGCTAAACCTGAAGATGTAAAAATTATGCACGATATCGTAGCTCCTCACGGTATGGAAGTTAAAGCATCAGGCGGTGTTCGTTCTAAAGAAGATGCTATGGCTGTAATTGAAGCTGGTGCTACTCGTATCGGTACAAGCTCAGGTATTAAAATTGTTTCTTAGTTTTATAGTTTAAATTTAAACAATTTTCTTAATAAACTCTCCAAAAATTTGGAGGGTTTATTATTTTTATTATATTATATTAATGTCTAGACTATTACAAAGGTATCGCAATGGGTGATGAAGACAAGCAGTTTGATGCAACCCCCAGAAAACTTGAACAAGCAAGAAAAGAAGGGCAAGTTGTAAAATCAAAAGACTTCTCAACAGCAATTTCACTGTTGGTACTTTTTACTGCGATTAATGGCTTAGCACCTTTTATTTGGCAACAAATTACACAACTATTTGTTCTACTATATGAACAGATACCGAATGCTCATCTTGATACCGTCGGTTTGCCTTATATTTTAACAATGACACTGATTCCGACTATTTTAATTATTGGTCCAATTTTATTTTTAGCATGGTTAATGGCAATTCTTGCGGATTTTATACAAGTTGGTCCACTGGTTGCGACAGCGCCTTTGATGCCCAAATTGGACAAACTTAACCCGACAAAATACTTCAAAAATATCATGTCTGTAAAGACTATGTTTGAGTTAGTTAAAAATATATTAAAAGTATTAGTATTTATTTTAAGTATATACATATTCTTAATTCAAGCGAGGGATACTAATTATAATTATCAAAATCATTATATTAGATATGAATTAGATAAATTTAT
>CALBKW010000080.1 GCA_937895785.1 uncultured Candidatus Melainabacteria bacterium
TAGAGCATCAGCGTCCGATGCTGAAGGTCATGGGTTTGAATCCCATCGGGCGTATATTTTATTTAAATACACTATTTCCTGTATTCATGAAAACTTTTCAATCAAATATAATATATTTACGTAAGAGCATGTTTGTATTAAATTTAAAGTAAGAAATGAGTAACAGTTACAACAATTTTGATAGTAATAATTTTGACAGAAATTCAATGATAAAGCAAAGAGTTTCTGAAGTTACTGCGTATATGTACAAGCAGTTTTGCGACTATCAACATATCAATGAAAATACGAGCGAAATATTTGCAAACATGGCAAATGTTGCAAAAGAGGTTGTTGACCAATTAAAACAATCTTTTGCATCAAGAGGAGTTGCCACAGAAAATATTTGGGTAAAATTTGATACAAAAGTTCCCGCAATAATCATAAATGTTTTCTGGCTACAATACAGTTTTACAATGCGTTGCAATTTCAAACCTCAAGCATTGTTTAGAGAGGGGGTTGCCTCTTTATATTCAGGTAGAATTATGGCAATAAAGGGCGACTATTTTGATGCTGTAGCAAATGCAAAAAATCCAGATGCGGAAATGGCTGGATTGCTAGATAAAGAACTTGCTTCTCTTTATGTACCTGCAAACAAAATGGAAAATGCAATTATTAAAGCGCGTTATGGTAGCAAGGAAATACCATTAAACCAAACAGATGCCGGTCGTGAATTTGTACTAAAAATCACTGAATCTGCAGTTACAGATACTATGTACCACGAAGAAGGTGCTCGCAAAAGCTTTAATATTTAATTATTCTCTATTTGCAGTTGGTAGATTACATGACATTTCGGCAAGTATTCTTTGAACATCAGCCCCACCTAATGTAACTTCTAATAACAAGTTATGTTGAATCATTAGCGTTTCTTGATATTCCATTGAATCAATGTCGATAACTTCAAACTCATAAAAATCAGCACCAACGTCTACAAGTTTTACGTATTCACTACCGCCTACCCACTTAATAAACATGTACTGACCAGTAAACATTTTTAATCTTTGGTTAAAATTCATACTCTGTCCTGTCTTTTTGCCTTCACTTAACTTACACTAATATATTAGTGATATTTTAGTTAAAGTCAAAATTTTGGTCACAAGAGCTAAGATAACTGGTACAAGAAGCATTGACCAACGATGAAATCAATATCCTTTTGAGAAATAGTTGTAAGCATGAAAGCATGTAAAAATGCTGGTCTACCATCTTCTGCAACCGTTCTTGAATATACATACTCTGCAGCGGTTTCTATAGTTTTATTTTTAAAATTAAAAGTTACGTTTATTTTATCATAAGGTAAAAACGGTTTTGAATTTTTAATACAAACACCTTTTCCACAGATATTAACGGTTTCACCTTCTAACACTTCAGTTTTATTGTTTCTTTCAACAGTCATGACATAAGGTATTTTTAAATCTGCTCTGAAATATTCACGACGTTGGTTAACCTTGTTTTGAGCTGGATATGTAATTGAATAAATGGTTAAACCATTATCTTCTTTTACGTCTAAAACTCTTGCAATGGAATTGTAAATACCGTTTTCAGAATAAACATTAAGCGTTAAATTGGTACCAACTTTAGGTTTTGTATCACCAGTTTTTGAATCATCTGAATAAATAAGCATTTTATCAGGTTCAATGTTACGGATTTTGCACATAATTCTGTGCATGTAAACCTCATCAAAGAACTCAACTTCAAACGATTTTAAATTTTTATACTCTTCAAAAATATCTGCCATGTTTCACCTATAAAAAAGGACCTCCGAAGAAGCCCTTTGAAATGGTGGGCCCGGAGAGACTCGAACTCTCACACATCGCTGCGCTAGATCCTAAGTCTAGTGCGTCTACCAATTTCGCCACAGGCCCATTAGTTATATTAAGTTGTCAATGTATTATTAAATTACTCCAAAAATTCAAAAATGTCAATTGGAGAAATTATATTTGATATTTATTTTTTTCAAAGAATAGAATGTTTATTAAAGAGAATGCCATTACTATAATCAATAGTACGACAGCTAAAGCTGATGCATACCCTAAATCAAGATTTTCAAAAGCTCTTTCATAAATATAATAAACAATTGTTTTGCTTGAGTTTAAAGGTCCTCCTTTTGTCATTACATAAATTTCGGCAAAAACTTTCATCGCTGATATAGCACTAATGGTTGTAACAAGAGCAATTGTAGGCATAATGTGTGGAATAGTAACCGTTAGATGTTTGCGTAAAAAACTTGCTCCATCAATATCACATGCCTCATACAATTCTTTAGGTACACTCATCAATGATGCTAAATAAATCATCATATAATAGCCGATACCTTTCCAAATAGTTACGATAATCACAGACAACAAAGCAAATCTAGTATCTGTTAGCCAACCAATAGAGTGTAAGCCTAAAATTTGTAAAAAATAATTCAAAATACCAGCTTGCGCGTATAACCATTTAAAAGCAATCGCCGCGACAACGATTGAAACAATTACTGGCAAGTAAATTAATATTTTATATAAAGTTAAACATCTAAGTTTTTGATTGATTAGAATTGCTAAAAATAATGGAATAATTGCTAGAATTGGTACCGCAACAAATAGATAAACAAAGGTATTAAACATAACCTTGTAAAATAGTGCTGAATGCAAAAGCATTTTGTAATTTTTAAGTCCAATAAATGCAGGCGAATAAATATCGGTGCTGTAATCTAAAAAACTTAAATATATCGTTTGAAAAAACGGTATAAAAAAGAATACAAGCAAAACTATTCCCGCTGGTAACAAAAATAAGTATGGTGCATATTTTTTGTAATATTGAAACATACTTTGATTATAAGCTGACAAACCATGATAAGGCAATAAGTTAATAAATATAAAGGAAAAGGCGAAACTTTTTCAAAGTTTCGCCTTTTCTGAATTTTATGAAAGAACTATATTAGTTCCAACCTCTTTTTTGTTTAATTTCAGCTAATTTAGCTTGTTGTTCTTCTCTTGATAATGTAGTTGTACCTGAAGCATCATCAGCAGTTACATTTGAGTAATCTGTAGTTGTTGAAGATGTATCTACAGAGCCGCCATCAGAACCTGCACCTGTTGACATAAAGTTTGATGCAGTAGCAGCACCAGCTTCAACACCTTTGCTAACAAATTCTGCTGTCTTCGAACCAATACCAATTGCATCTTGAACTGCACCAATTTTCAATGTACCAGTAGCTCCAGATGCCGCATTTGTAACTACGCCAGCCCAGTTACCATCTTTAGCTGCAATACCTGCTTGAGCTGCGCTATTAGCAACTTTTGTAGCATCACTAATTGTTTTCAAAGTATCTTGAGTCTTTTTAATAGCTTCACCAGCTTTTGAAGTAACATCAACGCCTTTACCAACGATATCACTTGCTGCGCCTGTACCAGAAGCTACTGCACTAGCTAAGTTTGTAGCGAATGCTGACCAATCACCTTGAGCAGCAGCAACACCAGCTTGACCTGCGGCAGCTGCAGCGTTAAGAGCTTGACCTGTAGCTTTAGTTACTTCACCAGCAGCTTTTGTTGCTTGACCAGTAGTTTTAGTAACAACACCTGTAATTTTAGTTGTTTTACCGCCAATTTCTACAGTTTGACCAGTTACTTTTAATGTTTTACCTGTTGCATTCAAACCTTTACCAGTTACATTTAAGCCTGTACCAGCACCTTTTAATGCAGCACCAGCTGGAGCTGTATATACACTAGCAGTTAAGGCTGAACCTGTTGCACTTATAGCTTTGCCTGTTGTTCCAATTGTTGTACCTGTCAAATCTACAGAATCACCAGTAACCTTAACACTCTTACCTAAAGTTTGCATTGTATCACCAGTTTCTTCAGTAGTTACACCAACAACTCTTGTTGTTTCACCGAATGTTGCCAAACCTTCACCAGTCAATTCTGTAGCTTGGGCAACTTGGCTAGCATAACCAAAACTTTCATTTAAAGTTGCTAAATTTTCATTTGCTTCTTCTGTTGCGGCAACACCTTCTTCATTTGCTGTATTTGTTGCATCAACTACATTTGTTTGAGTATCAGCTTGAATTTGAGCAGCTTTTGCAACTAACTCATTTAAATGTGCAGAATAAGATTCTGTTTGAGCTGAATACTTTTCTGTAATTGCAGATAATCTATCATCTCCACCTTGAGAATTGCCAGCACCTGTTGTTGCACCAGCCCCGTCATTATTTACAGCTTCTTGAGCACCAGCACCTGTTGTCAAAGAGTAAGCACTTGAAGTACCAGAACCAGTACCATCAAAGTTTGCATCCGTACCACTTGCAGCAGCCATTTCAGCTTCCATTTCAGCATTCATAGCATCTAACGCAGCCATTGTTGTGTCGATTTCTTCATTTGCCGCATCTAATTCTTCACCTGAAGTTGCGATATAAGCTTCATTGTTTGCTGATAAAGTTGCTACAGCATCATTTCTTGCTGCAATTTCTTCACGACCTGCTTCAACATCTTCAGCTTGTACAGTTGTATCTTCTTCAGTAGGAGCTTCTTCCACTTCTGCTTCGCCACTTTCTTGCATTTCAGCAGCCATTGCAGCCATATCTTCTGCAGACATGTTATCATCCATACCATCAGAATAATCTACTTGAGCATCATCATCATCTTCTTCACCATCTTGTTTTTTAATTAAAGCTTTTGTATCAGAATTTGATGCTTTATCAATATTTTTTTCACCAACTCTCATTTCACCTTGAGTTTTTTGGTTAATTTGACATTTCTTTTTACCAAATAAGCTTGTTCTTACTGTTGCTTTTTTAATTAATGCATCTGTATTGTAATTTTGGAATTGTGTCATAAGCTTACTCCTTATATTTTACCTACACACATGTCATTTATCGGCTGAATTGAACAAAATCTTTAGTTTTAGAACTTCTTTTGTTACAATTGTTTACATTTTTGTAACCGTATAAATTGTGTGTCGAGTTGTATAATATATTAAAGTCTTAGAACTTAGCAAAATTGCATATATTACATAAAATTTTAACAATTTTAATACAAATATTTTCTTGTGATATAATTAACGTATCACGAAGTATGAGGAATTTAAATGTCAATTTTACTTGAACAAAAACAAGCCTTAATTGCTGGTGACGGTCAATTACCAGTTAAAATGGCTGAAAATGCAACAAAAAACGGTCTAGAAGTAATTTGTATTTCATTATCTAATGATAACGTTAAAGATTTAAAAAAAGTTTGCTCTAAAGTTTATTCTGTAGGAGCTGGCGAACTTTTAAAAATTAAAAAAATTTTACAGGACGAACAAGCTAAACAACTTACATTCTTGGGTAAAGTTCACAAAGGCTTAATTTTGCGTCGTCCAAAATTTGATTCAATGGCATTGGATTTAATCAAAAAAGTAAAAAGACTTAATGATGACCAAGTTATGTTAACTGTCGTTGAAGAACTTAACAAAATTGGCGTTACAGTTTTAGACCAAACAATTTTTATTAAAAATCTTATGATTCCTGCTGGTGTTTTAGGAAAATTAAAACCAACAGAAGAACAAATTGCTGACGTACAATATGGCTACTGGTTAGCAAAAGAAATGGGTAAAATTGACGTTGGTCAATCTGTTGTTATTAAAGACAAAATGGTTATGGCGGTTGAAGCTATTGAAGGCACTGACAGATGTATTGAACGTGGCGGAAAAATCGCTAAAAAAGGAGGTTGCGTAATTAAAGTTGCAAAACCTACTCAAGATAAACGTTTCGACATTCCTGCAGTTGGTTTGAAAACACTTCAAACAATGAAAAAATATAAATTGTCTTTATTAGCTGTTGAAGCAAATGAAACTATTATTGTTGAGCAAGAAAAAGTTGTTCAATTTGCAGACAAAAACAACATTGTAATTATGGCTGTTTAATCATGAAAAAAGTATTTATTATTACTGGTGAATATTCAGGTGACATGCACGCATCAAACGTTGCTCGTCATCTTCTTGAGATGAACCAGGATATTCAAATTGAAGCTATTGGCGGTGAAAGTCTTAA
>CALBKW010000081.1 GCA_937895785.1 uncultured Candidatus Melainabacteria bacterium
TAAATTGTTTTTATCAAAAATTTCCATATAGTAATGCCCCTTTGAATGAAGGACAACATAATCAGTAAAGAAATGTGGTGAATCTTTATTTATTTTATATTCATGTGTATAAACAATTCCTGAAAATGTTTGATAAGGTCCTTTATCAGTTCCACTCACAATTTGTACTTTTATAAATTCTGCCTTTATATCAGGTTTAGACATAAACAACCAGTAAATACGTTGTTGAGGTTTGAAAACTCTTGATAAATCGGCAGAATTATATGGTGAAAACGGATTTTTATTAAAGACTATACCGTATTTAAACCTCTTCGCAGCAAAACAAGGCACGGCTAACATCATTATTAAAAATAAAATAATAACTTTTTTCATAGACTAGTTTCCTGAAACAGTAGCTTGTGTTTGAAGTTCATTTATCTTTTTCATAATGGATTTTTTTGTTAAGTCATCATTTTCACAGTCGAAGTATTTTTGATAGTATTCAATTGCTTTTTCCGTGTTATTTTCGTTTTCGTATGCTAATGCTAAAGCATAATATGCATAAGCATAATCAGGACTTAACGCTATAACCTTATTAAAGCAATCTTTTGAAGCTTTGTAATCACTTTGTGAAGCATAAACCAAGCCTAAATTAAACCATGCATCAGCGTAGTTTTTATTAATAGAAGTAGCTTTTTTATAGTAATAAATTGCTTTTTCAGGATTGTTTTCTAATTTATACAAGTTTGCTGTTTTAAATGCTGTTAGCGAATCATTTGGAGTTAATTTTAAAGCTTCTATATACTTTTCTAAAGCTTGAGTATTTTGTCCTGATTTATATAATGTATCACCTTCATTAATCAAACGTTTTACATTATCTTCAATTTGTTCTGTAGGATGTTTTATCATTAATTTGTCTAAATCATCAATAGGAGAAGATTGAACATTAGTAGTTTGTTGTGTAGTTTGAGATGTTTTATCTGCGGCTTTAGTTTCTTGTGGTACAGTACCTGAAGTAAAATCATTTTCTGTAACAGGTTTTATAACAACTTTTTCATTTGTTGCTTTTTGAGCATCATCACCATAAGTTTCAGGATTAGAAACAACAGGTTCTTCTTTTGGAGTAGTTGCTAATTTAAATGCCTCATAATCTTTTTTATACATTTCATTTTCAGGCTCAATTTCCAGTGCTTTTTCATAACTCATTTGAGCGCTATCATTATTTTTTAAACATTCATAGGCCTGTGCCATTCCATAATATGGATAGCTTTGATTAGAATCATAAGACAATGCTTTTTCAAATAATTGGATTGCATCGTTATATCTATCTTTAGTCAAGAAATAATCGCCCTTTGAAATCAAGGCTGAAACATAGTTTTTTGATAATCTGTCATTTGATTTTTGAGCTAATAATTCTTCATATATTTTTATAGCTTCATCATAATGTTTTATAGCATGAAGAGCTAAAGCCTTGTTTGCCCTTACATCATAGTTTTCTGGCTCAGCTTTTAAAACTTCATCATAATATTTAATTGCTGTTACATAGTCATTTTTCTTGTGATATTGATATGCAAGTTCTTTCTTAACTTCAATATCTTTATTATCCTTAGCCAAAGCTGTTAACAAATTTTTAACAGCTAAATCGTCTTTACCTTGATACTTATAAACTAACGCTAATTGTTTATATGCATCAGCATCATTAGGATATGCTTTTATATATTGCGTATATTGTTCAACTGAAGCATCATAGTCCTTCATATCGCACAATAACTCTGCATAGTATATTCTCAACCCATTAAAATCTGGTTTTAATTTAAAAATTTGCTCAAATTGTTGTTTTGATAAATCATATTTTTCTAATTGATGATATGAAACAGCTAAATTTGCTCTTGCCTTAATATTATCTGGATTGTCTAATAATTCCATTTTTAACATATCTACAGCATTTGCATATTGTTTCTCTTGAAATAAAGCATAACCGTAGTTTGCATAATTTTTAAATGTTGTAGGAGAGGCTTTATATGCAATAGCATAAGATGAATTAGCTAGCGCATATTTATTAGTTTTTAAGTACGCTGTTGCTAAATTTTCTCTTGCATCTACTTGTTCGGGGTAAACTGCTAAAAACAAATTATAATATTCGATAGCTTTGTCATATTTACCTTGAGCTAAAAGAACATTTGCTAAATTAACGTAATTATACTTATAGGCAGGAAATATGTCCATGGCTTGCATATAAGAGTTATATGCGTTATTCAAATCTCCAGTTGTTTGAAGAATATTACCAATACTTATATAAATAAAGGCATCGTTTGGTCTTAATCTAATTGCAATTTTGTATGCACCTAGAGCATTGTCATAGTCACCAATATCAGCATACAAACCAGCTAATTTGGTATAAAGAATTGCATCTTCACCAGACAAGTCAATTGCTTCCCTGACCTTTAAAATAGCAGCCTCAAAATTATTTTGATATTCTAGTTGACATGCCTCTTGATATAGTTGATGAGCTTCCTTTGTCATTGTTGCGTTTGCTTGACCTGTTGCAACAAACAATATTATAAACAATGATACTAAAATTTTCTTCATATCAAATTACCTCCGCATTTAGAAAATTTTAGCAAATTTTTTAATATCAATCAAATATTTAAACTTGTGTAAAGCTATGAGAATAAATTTCTTTATTTAAAAGTATTCTTGCGGCTTTATAAATATCACATGATTCTTTATCCGCATTATTGAATGAAATATCTTCCAATTCAACAAAATCACGTGTTATAGACGTTAAATCTAACAATAATTTTTGAGCTTCCGTTGTTGGAGTGCTATTTTCAAGAATTTTAATTGTATTTAGTAAATCCATATCAGTTGCATCAATAATTGCCGCATCTAGTCCCGCACCAAAAGCTAACGTCAAAAATACTTTATTTAATAATGGTCTTAGTTCTTTTGGTGAACCATTTGAAATATTTGATAAACCAATTACAGTATTGCAAGCTGGGTCAAAACTTTCTTTGATAATTTTTATTGTGTTTAAAGTTTCAAAAGCTTGAGCTTGATCAACTTTTATTGGTAATACTAACGGGTCAAAATAAATTCGCTCATTAGAGATACCTTTCATCATGCAAGTTTCGTACATATCTAAAGCTAGTTCAAATCTTCCATCACAAGTTTTTGGAATACCTGTAGAACTACTTAATGTAAGTGCAATAAGATTTGTGTTAAATTCGGCACACAAGTCTGTCATTACTTCCAAACGTTCTATATCATCACTTGCACTATTTATAAATGAATCCTTTTTGTTTGAGATTAGACTTAAACCATTTTTCATTTCTTTTGAATTTGTTGTATCAAGCGAAAATTTTAAATTTGAATTATTTTCAACTAGCTTAACAAGCCAAG
>CALBKW010000082.1 GCA_937895785.1 uncultured Candidatus Melainabacteria bacterium
AAGAACAGCCAGATATTCTACTTCGCCAATTACCCAAAATAGATTGGCTGCGTAGGCTAAAACAGTTGTAAAAAGTCAAATATAAAGTTTTAAACAGTCAAACAGATGTCAGCTCCTGTCAGAACAGGAAATGGCATCTGTTTTTATCAGTAATATTAAGTTTTTTCAGTGTTGTTGTCCGTAAATTTACGTACGTAAAAACACGGACGTTTTAAAACGGACAAAATTTAATGTTAAAAATTGTATAATAAAATTATCTAAAGAAATTCTTAAATAATTTCAGAATGACAACTTTTTCGAATTAATTTTACACAATTAGATTTTTTTAAGGCGTGCATATTGTGCGTCCATAGCTTTTTTGCCTTTTGCACCAAAATCGATTGTGTACATTGTGCTGTCACCAACTTGCATAACGTCAATAACTTCACCAGCGCCTAGCATGTCATGAAAAACTTTTTCACCTTTGTTGAAGAAATAGTCGACAGTTTGTGCTTTTAAAATTTCTTCTTGTTTTTGACGTTGTTGTTCTTCAACTTGTTTTCGATTTTCTTCTATTTTTTGTTTAATTTTGTTATTTTCAAAGAATGCTCTAATTTTTTCTTCTTCTTTTTGCTTGTTAATAGCAGATTTTTTCACAAAAGCCTTCGGAGCTGTACGTTTAACTGTGTTATATTGTGGTGCTTCGTATTTTTTACGAGAAGGCGCTACAAAGTTAGCTCCAAAACCGCTTGTAGGTTTTACGTATCCATCTGAATTTGAAGTTGCATAGCTTGATGAAGAAGATTTCATCTTTTGAACAGCACTTCTGAATGTTGATTGAGTAGTAAATGTTTCAGAAGATGTCGTTGAATCAAGCAATTGCGGAGGTATTTCTTCTAAAAATCTACTTGGATTATAATATTTATATTCACCCCACATTTGACGACGCTTAGCAGATGACAAGTATAATTCTTCTTCTGCACGAGTAACACCAACGTACATTAAGCGACGTTCTTCTTCTAATTCACTTGCAGAATTAAAAGTTCTTTGATGAGGGAAAGTCCCTTCTTCAAGTCCAGCAAGAAATACTATTGGAAACTCTAGCCCTTTTGCAGAGTGAAGAGTCATTAAGGTAACATTGTTGGCAATTTCGTCCATTCCGTCAATATCAGAAACTAAAGCTACTTGAGATAAAAATTCACCTAGAATATTATCGGGTTCTTCTGGTTCAAATTCGCTTGCAACATTAACCAACTCTTGCAAGTTTTCTATTCTAGCTTCGTCCTCAGGAGTATTTTCAGCCTGCAACATTCTGATATAGCCTGTATGTTCTAACACAAGACCTAAAAACTCAGCTAATTCATAACTTGTAGATGCTTCTCGAAGTTTATCAATAAGCATTTTAAAATCTTTCAACTTGGTTTGAGTTTTTGAGTTTAAGTCAGATTCTTCAATAATTTCGATTGCTTCCATCAAACTGATATCGTGTTGGTCAGCAAATTTTTGAAGGTTTGCAATTGATGTTTCACCAATTGCACGTTTTGGAACATTCACAATACGTTTAAAACTTTGCGAATCGTTCGGGTTATAGATTAATTTTAAATATGCAATCGCATCTTTAATTTCTTGTCTATCATAGAACTTCATACCGCCATAAACCTTGTATGGAATAGAGTTTGCCATACAAGCTTCTTCAATTGCACGAGATTGAGCATTTGTTCTGTATAGAATTGCGTATTTATTGTAATCTCCGTCACAAGTAGCTTTTATGGTTGAAGCGATATAGTTTGCTTCATCAGAATCATCTTGAGCTTCGTAATAATGGATTTTTTCACCATCGCCTTTGTTTGAGAAAAGCACTTTATCAACACGTTCTTCATTGTTTTCAATAATTGCGTTTGCAGCTTTTAAAATATTTTCAGTCGAACGATAATTTTGCTCTAGTTTAATTACCTTAGAATTCATAAAATCTTTTTGAAAGCCTAAAATAATTTTATAATCAGCTCCACGCCAGCTATAAATAGATTGGTCAACATCACCTACAACACAAAGCGAACGACTATCAGGAATTTTATCTGACAAGTTAGTATAAAGCATGTTTACCAATTTATATTGAGCAATGTTTGTATCTTGAAACTCATCGACTAAAATATGTTCAAAACGAGAGAAATATTTTTCTCTAACTTCAGGATTTTGCTCAAACAATTTAACAGCAAGCATAAGCATGTCATCGAAGTCAATTGCATTGTTATTATTTAAAGTGTTTTCATATTCTTCAAAAACTGCGGCAATTTTTTGAGCCTTAAAATCTCTTGCAAAAGTTGCAAAACGATGAGCATCTTCCATTTTGTTTTTTGCATTAGAAATAACTGTTCTCACATATTTTGGTTGATAAACTTTATCATCAAGATTTAGTTTTTTCAACGCATTTTTAACAACTGCCATACAGTCCGAATCATCATAAATAGTGAAATTGTGATCTAATTTTTTACCAGATTGGAAAGCATAATTTTCAATATCCTGACGCAAAATTCTACCGCAAATACTGTGGAATGTTCCCACCCACATATATTTTACGGTTTCTTCGCCCAAAATATTACCTAAACGCTCACGCATTTCTCTAGCAGCTTTGTTTGTGAATGTTACGGCTAAGATTTCGCGAGGTTTTACTCCATTTTGAACTAAGTAAGCAATACGAGAAGTAAGCACCTTAGTTTTACCAGAACCAGCACCTGCTAAAATCAATAAAGGTCCTTTA